>CAZYLE010000210.1:0-3199 GCA_964648675.1 uncultured Dehalococcoidales bacterium | reverse complement strand
GCAAAATACGAGGGCTATATCAAAAAGCAAACCAGCGAGTTGGCACGCATGGCAAGGCTCGAGGAGCAGCATGTTCCCCACAGGTTTGACTACGACGCCATTACTGGACTGCGCTACGAGGCTCGGCAGAAGCTGAAGAAGCTTCAACCGGCGACACTAGGGCAAGCCTCTCGCATCGATGGCGTTACCCCCGCTGATATGGCTATCCTGATGGTGCACTTGAAGAGGGGCTGGAAATGAAAGACACTGTCATGTTCTGCGGCAAAGGAGGGGTAGGCAAGACAACCTGTGCCGCCGCCACCGCCATGCACTATACAGCCGAGGGGAAGGAGACTCTCATCATATCAACCGACCTCACCCCGTCACTGCGGGACATTTTCGAGCTCGAGAGCAAGGAGAAACCAGCAAAGATTATGGAGGGGCTGTACCTAGATGAAATCGGCTCCGAAGAAGTCAAAGAGATGTGGGATAACAAGTTTGGTGCGGAGGTCTATGAGGTATTTTCCTCCTTCGTCGATATTGGCTATAAGGAGTTTGTTGACTTTGTCGCCAGTATGTTACCCGGCATCAGAGATGAGTTCATGGTTGATTATATAAGGGAGTTGAGCGAGTCAGGGAGGTATGAGCGGATAGTCTGGGATACCGCACCGGCAGGGCAAACGCTGGGGCTCCTCCGCATGCCATCCATAGTTAACGCCCACCTCAAGCCCGCACCTCGTATCTACTCCACGCTAAAAACCAGCGGTGGGAGTAGGCGCTCCATCCAACGGGTGATAAAAGGGTGGGAGGAGCTTTCCGCTAAGGACATCGATTTCCTCAAGAACGAGGTCGAGTTTAACCTGGTTACCATAGCCGAGGCCTTGGCCGTGCGCCAGCTCGACGGCATCTTCGATGAATTTCAGAGCTATGACCTCAATATCGACCACATCATTATCAATCAAGTAGTGATGGAGCCCGATTCAGGTTTTCTACAGAGCAAGGCTGAGATGCAACAGAGCTACATTTCAGAGATATCTACCACGTATCGCCTGAATCAGCGTATTGTGCCCCTGTTCCCCCATGAGATAAAAGGGATGGCGAAGTTGAAAGAGGTGGAAAGGATGCTTTTCAGCAATGACTATGGTGGTAGACCTCATCCTCTATAACGCCAATGTCATTACACTCGATGCCGATAGACCAAGGGCGCAGCTTGTCGCCATCAAGGGCGACAAGATAATGTGGGTCGGCAGCAACGACGCCCGAAAAGACCTCGAAGGGCGGAAACCGCAAAAAATAGATTGCCAGGGAAAGACCCTCACCCCCGGATTTAACGACGCCCATTGCCATATCTTCGCCTTCGCCTCAAACCTCCTGAGCCTTGATTGCTCGCCGTCATCCGTCGCCTCAATCGCCGACATAAAGGCCCGGATCAAGGCTCAGGCACAGAAGCTGCCTGAAGGCTCGTGGATCAGGGCCACTGGTTACAATGAGTTCTATCTCGCCGAAGGGCGCCATCCTAACCGCTGGGACCTCGACGAGGCAGCGCCACACCACCCGGTGAAGCTGTTGCACCGCTCCAGTCACGCTTGCGTGCTGAATAGCATGGCCCTTTCCTCAGTCGGCATCTCTATCGAGTCGCCTGAGTCGCCAGGGGGTATGATCGACAGAGACCTGAGTTCAGGCGAGCCCAATGGGATTCTATTCGAGATGAACTCCTATCTGGATAAAAAAGTCCCACCGCTATCGCCGGAGGAATTTGAGAAAGGGGTCAGGCTTGCCAGCGAGCAATACCTATCCTTTGGCATCACATCACTTCAGGATGCCACCGTGCATAATGGGCTAACGGAGTGGCATACCTTCCAAACATTGAAAAAAGGGAAATGCCTTGTTCCCGGAGTATCGATGATGGTAGATATCGATGCCCTTGAGGCGCTTCAGGAGAGTGGCCTTTCGCCCCACCATGGCAATGATCAAATGCGATTGGGAGCGCTGAAGGTCATCCTTGCTGAGGCCACAGGTTCCCTTCATCCAAGCCAGAAGGAGCTCAATAGCAAGGTGCTCGATGCACACCGAGCCGGCTATCAGGTCGCCATCCACGCCGTGGAGGAAAGCACCGTGGAAGCTGCAGCGCTGGCTATAGAGAATGCTCTAAATCAGGAACCTGCGAGATACCATCGCCACCGCATCGAGCATTGCTCTATCTGCCCGCCAGCGCTGCTGGAGAGGTTGAAGGGCATACACACCATCGTCGTCACCAACCCGTCATTTATCTACTACAGTGGAGAGCGGTACCTCCAGACAGTGCCCGAAGAGCAACAGGAATGGCTCTATCGTATCGGTTCCTTCTTTAAGAACGGCTTAATGCCAGCCGCTGGCTCCGACAGCCCGGTGGCGCCGATTAACCCGCTGGTAGGCATCTATGCCGCAGTCACCAGAAAAGCGGAAAGCAGCGATGAGATTATTCCTGAGGAGCGGATCTCGCCTCTCGAAGCACTAAATATGTACACCCAAAACGCCGCTTACGCTTCCTTTGACGAAGGGGTTAAAGGCTACATCTCCACAGGCAAGCTAGCCGACCTCGCCCTTCTAAGCGCCGACCCTACGCAGGTGCCACCTGAGGAGATAAAGGACATTCAGGTCGAAATGACCATCGCCGCGGGCAGGGTTGCGTGGCTCAAGTGAGGGGAAATCTAAAAGAAACGAGGAGGCGGCACATGCCGCCTCCTCAATGCTCGTCCATGTACTAGAGGCTACATAGTACCATAAGCTACGTACTCTCCGAAGACCTCCTTCAAAACATCAACCATTTCCCCTTCCGTAGCATACAGCCTGACACACTCCATAAGGGGAGGAATGAGATTTACACTCTCATCCTGAGCGGCTTCCTTTAATCGCTTCAGGCTGGCTTTTACCGCCTTATTGTCCCTTTCCCGCTTCACCTTGGCCAGATTGTCCAGTTGCCGCTGCTCCGCCTCTTCCCTCTTCTGCGGATCGTATGGATGGGCCACCAGCCGGCTTGTCTCCACCTCCAGCTCGTTTTCACCGAGGAAGGCATTCACCCCGACCACAACATTCATCCCCGTCTCAATACCTTTCTGGAACTCGTAGGCACTTCTAGCAATCTCACGCTGCATATAACCTTGCTCGATGGAGGCTACAGCACCACCCATTTCATCGATCTTATTGATGATCTCCCACGCCTCCTCCTCGATCTTGTCCG
>CAZYLE010000209.1:0-3212 GCA_964648675.1 uncultured Dehalococcoidales bacterium | reverse complement strand
GATGCGTTTAAGATTACTGGAGGGGCTACACCTGACAATGGCATAGTAACCCCTGTCAGTGGGCTCTCGTTCGTCACCACTGGCAGCGCTACCTTCAATGCGGGTACAGGCGTCTGGACAACGACCACTACTGGAGACACTATTGAAGTAACTGCCACCAGTTCTGGCAGGGAAGGTAGCTGGACGTCCGAAACCAAGGCTGCCACTGCTGCCATAACCGTAGATAACGGTGCGCAAGCTGCTACCCTCAGTAGTGCCAGGGGGCTTATTTTCACGGTAACAGCCACAGTAGGCGCCGGTCAGCAACAAGGGAGTGAAACGAGGACATATGTAGTTGTGCCCAAAGCAGCCTCATAGTGGACAGACGTCAGTGCCGAGCACAAGCATTCAGTCATCAGCGGTCAGCCTTCAGTTTCCTGCCCTTCCCTGGTGGGAGCGGCTGATTGCTGACTACCGAGTGCCGGGGCAGCGACAACTATGAGGAGCTCTGCAATGGGCCATAACTATAGTAGGATGAAATTGCTGCTAAGAATAGTCATAGTACTTGTCGGCTTCCTTGTAGCCATAGTCCTGCCGGCTGTGCCTGCACAAGGTGCGTGTGGGGTACCTTTTATCCAGCTCTCCTCCCGCTCAGGAGTCCCCGGAACACAGGTCGCCGTCGAGGGCCAGGGTTTTCAGGCGGGCACGCATGTTGACATTTACTATGATGGGACCAGCGTAGCCGTAGGCAGCACCGATGTCGTGGGAAACTTCGCAATGACCATCACCATTCCTGAAGGCTGTAAGGGAGACCACCAGGTGCACGTCGAGGTATTGCCTGACACAGCCGATGCCTACTTCACTGTGAAGCCGGGGTTGACCGTAAGTCCCGAAAAGGGTCTTCCGGGCACTAATGTCACCGTGAGGGGCCAAGGGTTTGCCAAGAATGAACAGGGCATCGAACTGAGGTATTACCGCAATGGCAACTACGAAACGATAGGAAGGAATATCACAGCAAATGCCAAGGGCAGTTGGAAGACGAGTTTCCCAATTCCCCCGTCCGCCAGTGGAGACCACAAGCTAGACGCCCAGGGTGCTGAGAGCAGGCTTAACGAGGTTCAGGATGCCACCTTCAGAGTAACGGGGGAGATAGGCGTAGATAGACCATCGGGAATTGTGGGCGATACCATAAAGATGACAGGCAGTAGATTTGTGCCTTACGAGAGTGGCATCCGGATACTGTTTGCTGACCAGCCAGTGGTCACAGGCATCAAGGCCAATGCCCAGGGCGACTGGGAGGAAAGTTTCAACGTGCCCGAGATGCGCGCAGGCACATATAGGGTCATCGCCGAGGGAGAGCAGACCCCGAAAGAAGACATCAGCGAGCTCAATTTCAAGATAGAGCCTGGCATCGTGTTGTCCCCCGTTGCAGGGTACGTGGGCATGAATCTGACTGCTACTGGCCGCGGATTTGCCGCCAGCGGAGATGTGAACATAATGTACGATGGTAGACAAGTAGCGACAGCCGTGACCAATGACAAAGGTAGCTTTGAGATAAGCTTTCCTGTGCCCGAGAGCAAATATGGCGAGCGCCAGGTGACAGCCGAGGATGCCAAAGAGAATAAGACTAAACAATCCGCTGTCTTCACCATGGAATCAGACCCCCCACCTATGCCCACACTCATTTCACCATCCAACAAAAACATGGTCGGACTCATAGGCAGGGTGAGGCCGACATTTGAATGGTCGGAGGTATCCGATGACAGTGGAGTTCGCTATAGCCTGCAAATAGCAGCCAATGCCGATGTCACCGCCATTGGGGAATTCGTTGACCCCGTAGTTTCGGTTGAGGGCCTAGTCGGAACGAGCTATACCCTGGAAGAGACAGAAGCCCTGCCCTATGGCACCTACTACTGGATTGCGCAAGCCGTGGATGGAGCAGAGAACAAAAGCGGCTGGACTGCAGCCCGTTCCTTCCGGGCCGGACTCCTGCCACTATGGGGATTCATTGCTATCATAGTCGCAGCAGCGGTGGGCAGCATCGCCTTGATCCGCTCTCTCTTGATAAGGAGATGAATATACCGCTAAAGAGGAGCGTCATTGCCTGGCAATGACAGTACTAACGGACTATTGACGCCAAAGATGATTGCGTTATACTAGTGGCGACTACTATCTGGCATTATCCTGGGAGATGAAGTAGACAAAATTGCTATGAAGAGATTAATGAGAGATGAAAAGGGGCAGGCATTGGTCCTTACCCTGCTCTTGCTCCTTGTGGGCTCGCTCATCATCGCTCCCACCCTGAGTCTCATGGGCACCGGCATCAAAAGCGGTCGAGTCTATGAGCAAAAGAATGACGAGATCTATGCCGCCGATGCCGGTGTTGAGGATGCCATGTGGCGCATAAGGAATGACACCCTGGATGACTTACTCGGTGCAGGCTATAACCACTACGACTATTCTTCCACCTATCAGTATCCCTATAACTTATTTGTAAACGGCAAAAATGTGACTGTTAGTATCCAGAACATCTGGATTCCCACGGGTATATCTACGCCAGATGCTGCAACAGCGCAACAGATTATCGATGATGAGAAGTTGATGATAATCGGCTATCCTGACGCCGCCGCCTCCACATACGACATCAAGATAGTCTATTACTACCAGGGTTCGTACACCCTAAATGTAAAGACGCTAGGGATATTGCTGTCCTCCGGCTTCGAGTATAGCGAGTATAGCGGCAGTTGCAGCCTTCAGGGCCAATCTTTTTACCGTGCCCCCACTATTTCCCTCGATAAAGGCGGCTGTGCCGTGGTCTGGAACTTCACCTCTCAGCCTGACCTTTATGAGTTTCCGCCTGGTACAACACCTAGCGGCTCTCCACTGGTAAGAATATTCACCTTCAAGTACTCAGGACCGCAGGGGCAGATTCCCGAGCTTGTGGCATCCTGGATTGATACCACGGGGGTTCCCGGCACCACTTATAGTTTTAGCTGGGATGACACTATTCGGCTCCATAAGATTGTGTCGAAAGCCGGCGGAGTCCAGATTGATGCCTATGGTGCCAAAAGCAGGTTCCGCAAACTCAAGTCTGCTATATCGGGCAATTACTTGGGCACCGGCAACAGCCTCATCGGAGGCACGGAGGATGGTGATAATAACATACATTATCTACTTTACAGGTCCACCTCAGCCACGGTGGCAACCAACGATATTGATGACACCCTGGGCAT
>CAZYLE010000208.1:0-3217 GCA_964648675.1 uncultured Dehalococcoidales bacterium | reverse complement strand
GCGTTGCGCCTTTCATTTTGTCATTGAAGTTTGTTTAATCCCTCTCACTCTGATTTCGACGCTTTTTTCATCAACCGCTCATAGAGTTCTTCACCGACGCATTCTTTGGCATACTTACACCACTGTATACATGACTCCAAATCGTCGTAGATGGTGCACCCACAATTTGGGCATTCTACCTGCAGGTCGGTAGAGAAGATCTCCACCTCCTCCCCACAATCCGGGCACGTCTTTATCTTCAGCGTCGGCGTTCGTATATTGTCGGCTCCGGGACACTTATCGAACATCGCCCCACCCCCTGACCATTTTTTGGTTCATCTAGCTATACGCCACAGGCCGCGTATATCACTATTTGTGCATTGTTGGCTAGAACCTGTCCAAGTTCCTATCATTTGATACCACAATAAAGCTGAATCACCCGAACGACTATGATTTACATTACATCACATAAAGCGGAATACAGCAACTAAAGCTATACCCTCAGATTAATTCGTAACTAGGAGTCAAAATTGAACTGTGTCACCTGAAGCTACGAAGCTATTTCCTGGAGAATTCGTTGGCCGTCTTGATTGCTTGCTGTATCAGGTCAGCTCCCACCCCCACATTAAATACCAGGTCAGCAAGCTGGGCTCTACTTCGCTCTATGGATAACTCTCACGCTCGCACCTTTGCCCCCCTTTGAGCCGCTTTTATGAAGGTATCCAACCCTTTCTCGTACGCCCTCTTAGCCTGGCGCAACTCTTTCGATCTGAGTGTGGGAACCTTTTGCATAGCGCTTAATACCGGCGGCAGCTTCTCCACCGCTTCCACATAATCATCGAGGCTAGCGGTTGGATTACCATTAGCGTCAACCCGACAAAGTGTACGTATTATCGTAGCAATCTGGTCTTGTAATAGTGGAAGCGCCTGTAACCACTCTATCTCACCTGTTCTATCTACCTCTTCCATTGAACCCCCCTTTCACAATAGCCACTGTCATGCCCTCCTCGGCGCTATCCAGGTCACTGGCTATCGATCTTGAAGTACCAGTTATAAGTCCTTCTCATCCCCTCGGCGAACGGCATGTACTCGCAGCCCAGGATCCCCTGGAGCAAGGCCCCGGAGTAAATGAGCTGCTCCTCCAGCGGAAAGAGCAAGGGTATCCTCTGGCTATCTATTTCAGCGATGGAGATTCGCTGAACCCCGAATTTCCTGGATGTTATCGCCTCCAGGACTTCTACAATCCGGTCACATGAGACCAATTCCTCTGCTGCCACATTGAATGCCGCATTGAAGACCTTTTCGTTCGCCAGACAAGCGATGCAGACGTTGGCCACATCCCACACCGACACAACCGAGAAGAGCGCCTGAGGCAGCGGAGGCACAACTATCGGCTTACTCTCGGCAATAAGGTCGAAGAAATAGGACTCTCTTGGCGCGTAATTATACTTGCCATAGATAAAGGCGGGGCGCAACGACGTATGAGCGATGCCCTTTCCCTCACATAGCTCCTTCAGCTTCAGCTCGGTGAGCCACTTCTTGTAGGCATAGTCACCGTGGGGACCGGGCAGCGGGCCGGTCAGTTTGGGGAAGTCCTCCTTCATTGGGAGTTCCAGCGCGTTTTGATACACAGTGGCGGTGCTGATATAGACATAGTGTTGAACTGAGCCGGGGAGGTTATACAGCAACAGGTCGATATCGTCCGGTTCGTAGGCACAAAAATCAACCACCGCATGCCATTCCAGTTCCTGCACGAACGCTCCAATTGAAAGGGCATCGTGCCTATCACATACTATCTCCTCTATGCCCTCAAGGTTCAGAGGCGCGTTGCCCCGGTTCATAACATATATGGCGTATTCAGGATGCTTTCTCAATTCCTCAACGAAAACCCTGCCGACAAAATAGCTGCCACCTATGATGAGTACGTTCTTCATGTCCTCATTCGTCTCCCTTCCCCGGTTGCAATAGCAGGTTTTTGCCTCAAATTCAGTCTATCCACACGTCGAGGCTTCTTATCCCCGCATCCTTAATCTTGTTCTGCACAAGCGGCCCATGGTCCAAGAGAAAATCGCTTGGTGAATCGCTCAGCCCCTCTTTTCGCAGCCGGTCAACAATGAGAGCACAGGTCTCTTCCATCAGCCGGCTCTTTTTCTCATATATGCCTTCCATCAGGTCGGACTCATGGGTGGTGACTATCTCCAGCAGCAAGTCATGGACAGACTCACCTAATACGGGCAACCGTTTCATGGCGCGGTGCATCCATTTGTAGAATGGCTTGTACTCCTTATTGAGCAGGAATACCAACGAAATCGTGTCGGCACAGAACTTTGTCTCGGCATACTGCGCCGCCACGTATTCCTCTCTGTTCACACACCGCATAAAGTTGTACTGCCCGGACTGGGCTATAGTCATACATCGCGAGGCAATCTTCTTCAGCCTGATATCCTCAGGATAGAAATTCTTAAGTCCCTGCCGAAAGGCAGTGAATTCCCCCAGAGGATCGACGAATACCTTGCCATTGGTGCACGCCGCCAGGTTATCCTCAGGAACCACCCGCCACTCCCAGTTGTCCGCTGGAATGTGGTCAAAGCCGATAAACCTCTTATAGAATTCCCCGATTTCAGAAACGCCGACCCTGCCGCCACCCCAGGCGCTTGCCTCTCTTCGCCCAATGCCATCGAATTCGGCAGGTAGCTTTGCCATCTCCTCCTGCAATTTCATGCCAATTGCGTCGTAGTCTTGCCTGTTTAGCCACAGGCAGAAGTCCGGTCCCCAGTCGTGGTCACGTGAGATCGCATCATCGAACCCGTAGCACTCCGAACCATCTCCCACCAGGCCGGCGGCAATTCTTTGCCTGTAGTCGCCGAATTTCTGCTCTATCATGGGGGCACCGTGCGCCAGGAAATATCTCTCGGAAATCTCCAACCCCTTCACTATTGTGCCTCCTTACTTAAAAGGCTACCCTATAATTCCGGGTAGGTAGGAGCATCCGCTCCAGTCTACCCAGGTTCAGGACTACTAGGAATTGCCTTTGGCCTGTGCACGGAATTGCTCTGCTCTTACAATATCGCCCATTTTCTCATATAAGGCCGCCAGATTATTCAAATTATCGATATATTGGGGATGTCCTGCCCCAAGGATGCGACGGCGGATGTCCAGTGACTGAACATATGACTGCTCCAACTTATCATAATTACCTACCGCCTCATATACTAGCCCCAGGCTACTCAGCGCGCTG
>CAZYLE010000207.1:0-3230 GCA_964648675.1 uncultured Dehalococcoidales bacterium | reverse complement strand
TGGCTCATTTCGTCAGGAGTATAAAAAGGGACGATGGCCAATATCGACTTTGAGCTTCTCTTTCTAATATCAGCCACCACATTGATCTGAGTTTCAAGCTGCTCAGTTGAGGAGTGGCCATAGTTAAGCACCAGCACCAGATTATCTATGTTGGCGTCCCTCTCAAGGATTTCCAGGATGTGCTTCATCTGTTTATGATTTGGATTGCCAGTGTCTATAGGGTTTATATAGCTACCTCCTATTAGAGAAAAAAAGGTAGCGAACTCGTCATACGACTCCTGAGTAAGTGGGGGTAGCTTCAGACCGGCTTCAGCAAAAACGTCGGCGATGGCTACTGATTGTCCACCCGACCCGCCAGCAACAGCTACCTTGTCACTATGAATCGGAGGAAGATAACACAGGGTTTTAAGAGTATCAATGAGTTCCTCCATCCTCTCTACCTTTATCGCTCCACACTGCTTTACCGCGGCCTCCCATATCGCCTGAGATGCAGCCAGTGACCCGGTGTGGGAAGCAATAGCCCGTCCCCCTTCCTCTGTCCGCCCACCTTTCCATATCACTACCGGCTTCTCAGCCGATACCTCTTTCAACACCTTTAGGAACCGCCTCCCATCCCTCACCCCCTCCAAATACATACCAATGACCTTAGTCTCCGGGTCATGACGGAAATACTCCATATAATCAGGGGAATCAAGCACTCTACCATTGCCGAAGCTCACCGACTTGCTAATGTCGAGTCCCTGCATGTGCGCTAAAAAACTGAAGTTAATAGCATGAGTACCACTTTGCGAGATAAAAGCCACCGGCCCGGAAACCCCACTATACTGCTCCAGGGTCTGTTTTATACCAACCTTGGGGTTGAAGATTCCCATGCAATTGGGACCGATGAGGTGAAAGTTCTCCTGGTTCGCTCTCTCGATGAGCAAGCGTTCCAGCTTTATCCCTTCCTCCTCACCTGTCTCAGCGAAGCCAGCGGTGAAGAAATGAGCAGCAGCTACTTCCTTGCGAATGCAATCCCCTAAAATGCGGGGGGCCACTGCGCGAGGTACAGCTATGATGGCTAGGTCTACTGGCTCCGGGATGTCTAAAAGGCTGGTATAGTTTTCTATGCCCATTGCCTCGATGCCCTCAATTGATTCCGCATTGACCTGAACAGAATAGACCTTACCCTTAAAGCTACTCTGGGCACGAAGCCATCTGTAATTATCCCGTGCGCTATCCCCTACCACAGCTATACAGTGAGGGTTAAAAGCTCTATCCAGTTTGCTGTTATCTAGTCTCACTTTTCCCCATAACTGATTCCCAATCTACACACTTCCTGCCCCGACCCGCGCTAAGCCGAGGGATTAAGCTTTCGCCTCGGACGCACCCCTGCCTGAACTGACGGGAATATGCCTGCTCGCTACTCTAGAACCGCCCACCCCAAATACCGCCTAATCACCACATCGATTCTATACCCACTTTGGCCATTTTTACTAATTTAGCCCTTTCTTCAATCTTTTGTCAAACCTTGAATTGGCTGGCTGGCTCGCTTGACGCAGAGACCCGATCTATGGTATAAGATTGCCTACCCACGAGGCACAACGGCGGTGGTTCACGAGGAGCCTTGCCAACGGCGGGGCAAGCACGTGAGGCGAGACCCACGGGATGGTGTCTGACAGCGTGAAGCGGGCGCGCATGTGTGGCAAGGAGGCGTGGTGATCAAGCGCAGCCTGCGACTGCTGGCGTGCGCTACGCGGAGTCAGCTGTGGGATCGACCGCAGAGCGGTTGGTTTGTGTCTTGATTTTCAGCGCGTGTGGCAACCTGAGTCAGGTGTTCGATGGTGGTTATGAAGAGGAATACGACCCGTTTCTTTCATTGCTCACCGGTTGTGGGGTTTGAGGAAGTCTTCTATGGAAGAACCCGCCTCTGCGGGAGCACGTGCGTTCAGAAGCAGTGAGATGACTGATGAATATCCTTAGGGCAGTCGGAAACAAGACCCCCAAAGCAGTCGTGCAGCTGGTGTTGATAGCGGTCATGGTGGCAGCACTTCTGCCTGCAATGGTGGCAGATAGAGACGTCACGGCACAGCCGGGCCCTCAGCCTAGGGAATTGCCGCAAGCGGCCCCGGTCAACCCGGAGTTCGAGGCCTATTGGGAGAACCCGCCGGAAACGTCCTATGGCTACATCCCGCCACCTGTAGACCTTGCCCACCTGGATACGCTCGGAGTTCAGGGGCTGCAGGCGACAGACACGCTCCCCAGCAGCTTCGACTGGAGGGATTACGGCAAGGTGACCTCGGTCAGGGACCAGGACGGCTGCGGAACCTGCTGGATTTTCGGAACGACGGCAGTCCTGGAATCGGCAGTCCTGGTAGGCGAAAATGCAACCTACGATTTCTCTGAGCAGAGCGTAGCCCTGTGCGTCGATCGCTCCTGGGTCTATCTATATGACGGCGTTACCGATCCCTGCATGGCCGGCGGATGGAGCTGGCTGGCAGCGGAGGCCTTCATCAGGAAAGGCGCCGTACTGGAATCGGACAATCCGTATGAGCCGTCAGACTTGAACTGTGACGGCTCGTGTGTATGCGATGGCTGTACGCCGGCGAAGATGGTTGATGGCTACAGGACAGTAACCAATGACGGATCACAAATCAGCACAATAAAGAACGCGATATACAACAAGGGACCGGTGACGGTCTCCTATTGGCACGATCGAGACTACGAGTACTGGGATGCAACCTGGGGAGCTATCTACGACTACTACCCTTGTTCAAAGTCTCCCAACCACCTGGTGTCAATCGTAGGTTGGAATGACGATGTCCCGCACCCCAAGCCCAACCATTCCGGGACAGGGGCGTGGATTGTCAAGAACAGTTGGGGGACATCAGTTCCCTGGGCTGGCGGTGCCGGTATCTGTGACGGCTATTTCTACCTTGCCTACGAGTCCAGTTGTGTAAAAGAAGTAGCCTATCTTGAGTACAAGGACTACAGCCCCGGTGAAGAACTGCTGTACTGGGATGAGGCTGGCTTGGTGTACAGCCTGGGATGGGGGGACACTGATGCCTGGATGGCCAGTGTCTTCACTGCGGATGCAGCGGGGGATGTGACCCACATTGACTTCTGGACGACGAGCAGCAACGCTCAGTATGAGCTCTATGTTTGGGATGGCTCTTTTGGCTCCCAGCTCGGCTATCAGAGTGGTAGCTGTCAGGAAGCCGGGTACTACTCGATACCGCTGAGCAGCCCGG
>CAZYLE010000206.1:0-3238 GCA_964648675.1 uncultured Dehalococcoidales bacterium | reverse complement strand
GGTGACCGGTTTCAACCCCTGGGAATGGCTGAACTAAAGAAGCTTCAGGACTTTATGGTCGATGCCAAGATCCCACGGGCGTGGCGGGAGCGTGTGCCACTGGTATGCTCGCCAGTGGGTATTGTCTGGGTAGTGGGCTGGCGCATCGCTGAGCGGGTCAGGGTCAAAGATTCAACAAAGCAGGTTCTCTACCTGAAGTTCGACAGGCTTTGAGCTCTTTACCCGTAGCTAGGATAATCGATGGATAGGCCAAAGACTCGCCATCGATTACTCCGAAGGATCTGTCTATAGAATTGTTAGTTTTGAAAATATGATAAATATAAGGCTACCTCAAGCTAAAACTGTTTTCCCCTTAAACCTCATTGTAACCTTCTTTGGCTTTCTCGATACCCACCTGCTGATTCCGATAGTGGCTCTTTATGCCTGGGATCTTGGTGCTGGTGTAGGGATGGTTGGGTTAATCGTAGGACTATACTCGATAGCCAACACCCCGGCAAACATACTCTTCGGACGGCTAATCGATAGGGTCGGCTATAAACAACCCCTGATTATTGGCCTTCTGGGCGATGCTCTCGCCATGTGTTGTTATGCCTTATGTCGCTTGCCTTTCCACCTAGCGTTGGTGCGCTTGTTCCATGGAGTCAGTGGAGGCATGGTAGGGCCCGCCACCATGTCGGTGACCGCTGGGCAAGCCGCTTATGGCCAGAGGGGTAGGGCAATGAGCTTCTATGGGATGGCGATGGGGATGGCTACGCTGGTTGGCTATGGCCTTAGTGGTGTTATGGCCTCTCGTTTGGGCTATGGGTTCGTATTCTACTTCGGATCAGCGGCGCTTCTTTTAGGGATGTTATTGGCTATTGTGATGCCAAGGGTGAAAGCACCTGCCGCAGCAATGAAAACGTCTCTTAGTCATGATATGAAGAAGATAGGCGGATTACTTCGAAGAAGGGGGTTGGTAACCTCGTACTGTTCTATATTCGCCCAGTATTTCGCCTTCGGGGGTGTTGTTACGCTGTTGCCACTGTATGTTAAGGGCCTGGGTATGGAGGCGTTCCATGTGGGAATGTTGCTTGCGACCTTTGCCATTGTTTTTACCCTGCTCCAGTTCTTTGGCGGGGCTATCGCTGACCGTGTTGGACGGCAAATACCTATCACTTCCGGCTTGGGTCTTTGTGTAGTTTCGCTGGTTGTGATGCCTGCTCTTGGGAGTTTTGCTCTTCTAGCTGTAATTATGGCGTTATATGGGGCAGCCTATGCCCTGCTGTTTCCATCGATATCTGCTCTAGTGGCGGACTGCACTACGCCCGACGAGCGTGGGAGAGCAACGGGCATATTCCACGCACTCCTTACCGCTGGTGTTGCTATAGGTGCACCGTTGATGGGTTGGGTGGCATATTTTGTCGGGATCGAGTTAGGATTGGCCCTTTGCTCTAGTGCTGCTGCCTTGGCTCTAATCATAGCCTGGGTGGATTTGGGGAAAAGGAATCCTGGCCAAGACATATCGGTCAGATGAACGTTAGATGTGCGATTGCCCAGGCTTTTCTTGTGTTTCATCGGCTGCAGGTACCGGCTGCTCCCTTCCATGTCGCCAGCGGAACCACAAAGCTATGGCCACAGTCACTAATGCTACCAATGCTATGTAAATCTCCACCTGAAGAGCAGTGAGATATGCTCCTTGGAGTAGGAGCACACTATAGTTAGTGAGGAAATGAAGGAACGCGGCCAGGAGGTAGAACTGGCACCATCTGCCCTTGAAGACACCATAGGCGGCGATGGCGGTAAGCGCAATGTGCAGGGACACGACGAAGAACCTCTCCCAGAAGCCAAGCAGCGCTTGAAAGCCAAGTGCCTGAACCCAGCCCCATGTCCAGCCACTGGCAAAGACTATATTCAACGCCCACTGAGCCTCGAAGATGCCGAATCCCGCTCCTGCTATTGCCCCTATCATCACCGCTGTCTTGGCTTGTTTCGGTCGCCTCCACTTTATATATGCTAAGGTCGGCAATAGTTTTGCTGCTTCCTGCACCAACCCGCTGAGGAGTACTTGCGGTATACCGGCAAGTAAGATCCAGCGCGTTAGGGTTTCCTGGCTCCAGAAGTGGCCGAGGGCCTGCCCGATCCAGACCTGGAGGGGAATCTGGATGAAGGTGACGGCAGCGAGGGCGAGGAAGGCGCTGGAGATGAACACCAGGAGAAGTGTGGCGATGAGGGTTGGTATGCGCAGGCCAGTGTGCCGGGGCAACGGAACAAAAAGGGCAAGCAACACGGCACCAAAGATAAAGGCCAGGCCAATTCCCCAGGCGCTCGGATTCTGGAAGAAGGAAACGAAGAAGTCCGACATAAATTGGAACATTCGACTTTAGCCCACATGGCTTACTGCTGAAGCCCGGACAATAGAAGGATTGTATCGCCCTTTTGGTACTTGACCAGATAGTGGGGTGGGTCTACGCCACACCAGAAATGGATTGTAATGTTGAGAACGGAGAGCTCCAGCTTATGACAATCGAAGCTTCCTGCTGGGGTCTCCACGGTCTCGTTACCCACAACGGTTATGGTAGCCGCGGGCGTTTGGTAAGTGGTCCAGATTATGATATTGGTATAGCGCCCGGCGTAGCCCTCCTCGAATGGAAGCGTCCTGAACAAATACCAGACTTGGTCGTTGGAATAGGAATCGGCGGGGATATTGAACTCATATGGTCCTTCATGATGATTGCCTGGCAGGTCAGCATCGATGGTGACTTTATTGTTGTCTGTATAGATGGCTCTGACCTCATACAGGCCTTGCGGCAGTGCTCCACCAAGCGGCATGTTTATCGTTCTGGTCTCAGAAATTGGCTTGAGGTCATTAGCATTCATAGCTATGGTGATGTCATCGGTGGCGTTTCCTATCACCGTGCAGCTTGTCATTAGATAGTGCTCACCTTCTCTCTGTATGGTCATATTTAGCGTCCCAAGCTCTGTACCTTGGGTATCTTGGACGACATAGCTTGTCGTCTCGCTATCGGCCCAGGGTATCTGAGCAATGGTGATGACGGGCACCGTCGGTCCACAGGCAACCAGTGCCAGGCAGATAGAGAGGAGCAGTGCCAAGCCAGGCAACCACCTTTTCATGATTCTCCTTTCACATTGTGCGCTTTAACCTTGGGTTTGGGGTGATGCCAGGTAGACGGCCCCTTTTGGCTATGGGCTTACCATCTACTTCATGGAGGTCTGCAGTGAAGTCGATAGGCTTGGCACC
>CAZYLE010000205.1:822-3261 GCA_964648675.1 uncultured Dehalococcoidales bacterium | reverse complement strand
CCAATGTCGAGGAGTTGCGTGTTCAAGGCTTTCTCGATGGCATCGTCAACCTTACCATCTCCCATGCCCTCGCCTACTCCAACTCCGCGGACAACCCTGACGCCGGTAGTGACTGTCGCGCCTACATCGACACCTACCGTGACGCCAACGCGCACGCCATCACCAGGACCAACGGAGGCTGTGCCAACTCCGACACCGGTGTCACCAGAGCCTCATATGCCGACAGTGACAATCGGCAATGTGACAGTCGTCAGGGACATAAGATACGGGACAGGAGGAGACACTCCTCTCTTGCTGGATATATATCTCCCCAAGACGCCCATTGTCACGCCGGTACCAGCCATTGTCTGGATACACGGTGGGGCCTGGCTAGAAGGTGATAAGCACCTGAGTGAGGTGCCACCTTTTGCTGAGGAAGGGTTTGTCTGTATTAGTATTGACTATGGATTAAGCGGAGTTGCCCCATTTCCAGCGGCGGTGGAAGACGCCAAGTGTGCTATTCGATGGCTAAGAGCTCATGCGGAAGAATACAGTGTTGATCCCGAGCGAATTGGCGTCTGTGGCATCTCGGCAGGCGGGCATTTGGCTATGATGATTGGCTGCGCTGACGAATCGGCTGGACTCGAGGGTAATGGTGGCTGGGCAGAATTCTCGAGTCGCGTGCAAGCTGTCTGCTCACTTATGGGACCAAGTGATTTTACGACCAACAGCAATGTTCAATCAGCTCTTGTTGATCCAGCCCTGATTCAGTTCCTTGGTGGCACCGCTGAAGAGAAGCCAGATATCTATCGGCTAGCTAGCCCCATAACTCATGTAACTCAAGATGACCCGCCACTGCTTCTAATCCACGGTGAGCTAGACCAGACAGTGCCCTATGAACAATCCGAGAGAATGCACGAGGCCTACCAGCAGGCTGGCCTTGATGCAACACTGATAAAGGTCGCCGGGGTAGGACATGGTTGGGAGCAAATCACAGGTGATCCTGACTCCCCATCCCCTGTGGAGATCTATGTTCAAATAGTCCTGGATTTCTTCAAAAGGCACTTGTCGCCTGCAGATTAGTTGGTATTTGGAGACTGTCAAGCTAGATTCAGCAGCAAGGAAGGTTATTGAAAGAGTTCCTCGTAAGAAGCCACAACACGTACGGCTGATGTGAGCTTGACTAGTTGCGCAGTATGATGGACAGCATATTACAACAACACCAGTTCCCTGCAATTCGTTGGCTAATGCTTCTGAAAAACTCAAGACATAGACTTCGCTAGCTGCATACATGGATTGGAGAGGAGAAGGCGAAAAACCCGCTGTTGAACCAACATTCAAAATGCAACCTGATTTGTTTCCTGACGTTTTTTTCAAGAACAATTTGGACTACTGTTCATTCATGGGCAGAGACGAACTCTTTCCGCTCCACAAGGGTGATACGCACAGCCAGACAATACTTGAATAACAGGGAGCCCCAGAACTACTTAGTTCTCGAGCGATCTTCGAGAGGCCCTCGGGCCCACAGCAACCGCTATACCGGCCTCGCCTGTTTCACCTGCCATCCGCCTACCTCGATGAAGTCACCCGCTGGAGGCTGGCCAGTAGAGAACCAGCGTGCTTCAGGAGGCCGGATTGAAAGGCAGTGTCCTAACGTCGGCTCACTCGTACCGCAGCGCCTCCGCTGGGTAGACATTGGCCGCCTGCCGGGCCGGCAGGTACGTGGTGAGCAGCGAAGCGCCGTAGGCGATTATGAACACCACCACGATGTTGAGCCAAGGCACTTGGTATTCGATACCCTCGAAGAAATCGGCCATTGTATCGAGGATCTGAACGGACAGGCCGGCGCCGAGGGCGATGCCTATGGCGATGCCCACTAGTGCGACGAAGGATGACTCGAGCAGAAAGGACAAATGGACCATGCCCTTCTGGAAGCCAAGGGCCCGCAAGACACCTATCTGTTGCCGCCGCTCCACCACCGACCGGGCCGCAATAACACCCAGTGCCGCGATGCCGACCACCAGACCGAGGCCCATAAAGCCCTGAAGGAGGTTGTTCATCATCAGGCTGGTCCCTGCGTTCTCACGGATCTCCTCCGCTATCACCTCAGCCTGCATACCATTCTCCAGGAAGCGTGCCTCCAAAGCCTTGGCTGTCGCATCGGCGTCTACGCCATCGCTGAGGCGAAACATGAAGGCTTGAGGGGGCAGTTCTATACCCAGGAGATCGTTAAGCGTACGCTGAGAAGTGATCACACCACCGCCTGCGTAGAAGGCTGTTTGCTCAAGCACACCGATGACTCTCAGTCTTTTCTCGTTGCCTGTGCGCGGATCTAGCGCCTGTATGTACACCTCAGGCAGCGTGTCGTCTTCCCACCAGAATCCCTCAAGCATGAAGTCCGTCGAAGGCCCTCCCATGTTGTAGTTTGCCTTCGCGGGCACCAATTGAGCAGACACCACG
>CAZYLE010000205.1:0-812 GCA_964648675.1 uncultured Dehalococcoidales bacterium | reverse complement strand
CGAACTTGTACGTGACACTATCGGAATAGCCTGCGTCAACTCCCTGGAGATAGAAGTCGGCGGGTTCCTGGTCTGTCCCCTCTTGCTTGACCTTCACCGGCGCCCCATTGAAAGTGCCGATGGCGTCAAACTGGTCGATGCTCAAGCCATCCGTCTCTTGCAGAGCGGCCTCGATGTCCGAGATAGGGTTTGCATAGCCAGTATAGGCACGTACTTGGAAGCCTCCGGATAGCTTGTCCGTGTCTTCGAATACACCAGCTATGCCATGTAGTATAAACGCCATCACTACAAGGGTAAATACAACCAGGGAGAACATGGCCAGCGTCATGCCTGTACGGAAACGGTTTTGCATCGGGTATGAAACGGCAGTCTTGAGCACTGGCGCCAAACCTCGTACGGGCCCAAGGAGACGTACCGTGGCAGCGAGCAGAAGGTCTGAGTTGTAGATGATCGCCCAAACCGCCCCAACGACCAGCATGATGCCGGAGATGAAGAACATCTCCATGCCTTGCTCCATCTCCGGAAGGACAGATTCCATGATCCCGGGGGGAAGAAGCCACCACACCACCAGCCCCAGACCTGCTACGGTAAATGCAGCACGGTCTGGCAGGCCGAAGCGCCGGGCCAGCAAGGGCAGGCCGATGATAGCGAGAGAGGTCCCCATCATCCAGGCAGCCAGTTGTTCGTTGCGGAAGCCGATGATGGCCATTATGACTCCCGCGAGAGGCAGCAGTATGGCTAGAATCAGCCCTTTGACAGTCTTGCGTTCGATGCGAGGTTCGGGGATGTCCCGGATAGCCCTCACGATGTTG
>CAZYLE010000204.1:0-3298 GCA_964648675.1 uncultured Dehalococcoidales bacterium | reverse complement strand
GCGCGGACTATATAAATGCTGCCCCCAACACTCATGTATGCCCCGTATGCCTGGGGATGCCCGGTGTGCTTCCCGTAATAAATCAGCAGGCATTGGAATACACGGTGATGACAGCGCTTGCCCTAAACTGTACCATCCCCGAATACACCAAGTTCGACAGGAAAAACTACCCTTATCCTGACCTTATGAAAGGCTACCAGATATCCCAGTATGATACCCCCATAAGCATCAATGGGTGGATGGATATCGCTATTGACGGTCAAAACAAGAGGATCGCTATCACCAGGGTACATCTTGAGGAGGACACGGCAAAGCTACTCCATCGCAAGACACCAGAGGGGGAGTCCTATACCCTGATGGATGTCAATCGTTCTGGTGTGCCTCTTATGGAGATCGTAAGTGAGCCTGACCTACGCTCCCCTGAGGAGGCACGACAATACCTGATGAAGCTGCGCTCCATCCTCCAGTTTCTTAAAGTCTCCACAGGGAATATGGAGGACGGGAGTTTCAGATGCGATGCCAATATAAGTATTCGACCCGTAGGTGTAACCGAATATTTGGCTAAGGTTGAGGTTAAGAATATGAACAGCTTCAGGGCCGTTTATCGTGCCCTTGACTACGAGCAGAAGAGGCAGAAAGAGATGCTCGAGACAGGAGGGAGCATTGTTCAGGAGACCAGGGGCTGGATTGAGGAAAGAGGAGTCACGGTGTCTCAGCGGAGCAAAGAATATGCCCACGACTATCGATATTTCCCCGAACCTGATCTTCCTCCAATGGCGTTCAGCCGTACTTGGGTTGAGGAGCTTCGTTCCAGTCTCCCTGAGCTTCCTGATGACAGGCGGGATAGATTTGTGCAACAATATGGCCTATCTCTTTACGATGCCAGCCTGCTCACCACCTCTAAAGCGATGGCCGATTACTTCGAAGACTGTATTGGCCTGACTGAGGGCCCAAAGCTCGAAAAAAGCGCTAAAGCGGTGAGCAACTGGCTTCTGGGCGATGTGACAAAATTGCTACACTCTGCAGGAACCGAGATCAATGAGTGCAAGGTTACATCCAAGCATTTGATGGAGATGCTGGACCTCATTGAGCAAGGGACGCTCAGCGGTGCGGCAGCCAAGACAGTCCTTGAGGAGATGTTCAATAATGGTAGTCGCGCCAGCGATATCATCGCGGAGAAGGGGCTTACTCAGATAAGCGATACCAAGGAAGTAGAGGACATTATAGCCCAGGTAATTATCAGCAATGCTCAAGCGGTGGACGACTTCAGAAGGGGAAAAGAGAAGGCGCTAACCTTCTTGGTAGGGCAGGTGATGAGAAGGACAAAGGGGCGCGCCAATGCCTCATTGGTAAATGAAATGTTGAAGGAGAAGCTAGAAAGTTAGTTATGCTAAGCTATCTCAATATAGCCCAAATCATCATAGCTATAGTCTTGATTGTTGCCATATTGTTCCAGGTGAGAGGAGGGGGGTTGGGTGGCATCGTCGGCACCCAGACGGGCATGTATCGCACCAAGAGAGGGATAGAAAAGACCCTGTTTCGCTTCACCATTGCCCTGGTGGTGATCTTTATCATTATCTCGATACTCGCGGTTAGGGCTACCGGTTAGCATTATGGCGATCATCACACTGACCACCGACTTTGGCACCGATGACCCCTATGTGGCAGCGATGAAGGGGGTGGTCCTCAGCATCAATCCTGAGGTCACTATCGTCGACATCAGCCATGCCATCGAGCCACAGAACATCACTCAGGCTGCTTTTATTTTGAGCACTACCTATCATTACTTTCCCAAAGGCACCATCCATGTTGCCATCGTTGATCCTGGCGTGGGGACCGAACGAAAGGCAGTGCTTCTTGTTACGCCATCAGCCTTCTTTCTTGCCCCAGACAACGGTCTCCTCAGCTACATAATAGACGAAACTCCTCCTGATAACATCCAGGTCTTCGCCCTCACAAATCCCCGTTACTTGCTTTCACCCGTGAGCGATACCTTTCACTGCCGTGACATCTTTGCTCCCGTCGCCGCCCACCTTTCCCGGGGAATCTCACCCGACGAGTTTGGCGAGACTATTCACTCCATCTATGCATTTCAAATTCCTCGGCCTCAAGTCAGTGAAGACGGTGTGCTTATCGGTCACATCCTTCATATCGACCGCTTTGGCAATCTGATAACCGACATCAAAAAGAACAATCTCCCCAGAGGCAGGATCTTCATTGAGGTTCACGGTCACATTATCGATGATCTTAGCCAAACCTACGCCGATGAAGATGAAAACGAGCTGCTAGCGCTTATCGGTAGCAGCGGAAATTTGGAGATATCGGTGAACAACAACAATGCCGCCAGGTTCCTTCGAGCCAAAATGGGCGATGAAGTTAAGGTGGGAATCAATAAGTCATCACTCAGACAGATTAGAAACACGGAAAACTATTAGTTAGACGAAACTTGGGATGGCAATATCACTAGGCCATAGACGTACTCCGTCGAACCTTGGAACCATAGTTATGAGAGATACGGGTTAACGAAGATAGCTTCAGATAATCATACCTTATCAACTGGGCATTACTTATGCTTTCCTTGATGCCGAGGCAGACAGTGAGGACAAGACAACAGCGAGGTGATGAGCAACGAATTCACTGACACTCGAGACGAAAGCCAGACGCCGTATTTGCCACTACTGCGCTGAGCGTGCCGCCTAACCTACCAGAAATGCTGGCGCACGCATTTAGCAATGGCTTATAACGTAAAGAGGTAAGCCTTTGAAGCTGAAAATATTATTCTTTGAGACCAGGCCCCAGTTTCTGCTTCTCTCCGTGGTATTAGCATTCCTGGGGACATGTATTGCGCAGTACGATGGTATCTTTCATCTTGGTTATGCACTGCTCGCTTTCTTTGGGCTGTTGCTAGCCCACATCAGTGTCAATGTGCTCAACGATTACTTCGACTACAGAAGCGGGATAGACCTGGAGACTAAGAGAACGCCGTTCAGTGGCGGCAGTGGCATTCTCCCGGCGGGCTTGCTTAAACCAAGGCATGTCCTCTGGCTTGGACTGGCCTCCTTCTTGCTGGCCACACTAATTGGTGTCTATTTGATATTTGCCAGAGGATGGCTTCTACTGCCATTACTTATAATTGGCGCAGTATGTATTATCCTGTATACCCCTTTCCTAACCAAACTGGGTTGGCCAGAGTGGGCTCCTGGGTTAGGATTGGGGACGTTGCCGGTTGTGGGGGTTTATTTCGTTCAGACCGGAAACTATACCCTCCCCGCCGTGATTGCCGCGATACCTTCTGGCA
>CAZYLE010000203.1:0-3300 GCA_964648675.1 uncultured Dehalococcoidales bacterium | reverse complement strand
GATAACGTGCTGAATATCATGAACGGAACCAGGGGAGGCATCTTGCTACTGGATGATAAGACCCAAAGGCTGTCCTATCGGGTCTATCGAGGTCTTTCCGCCGAATATGCCAAGGAGATGCAACTCAAAGTTGGCGAGGGGATCGCCGGAAAAGTAGCTCAGAGCGGTAGGGCAATCCTTCTGGAGGACATCTCTGCAGACCCACGCACCGCCCGCCCCGAGTGGGTGCGCCGGGAGGGTCTAAAGGCCTGGCTGAGCGTTCCACTCCGCGCCAAAGAAGCCGTCTTGGGTGTCATAAACGTTGCCAGCGATGCGCCGCATCACTTTACCAAGCATGATATGCACCTCCTGCACTCGATCGGCGACCAGGTGGGCGTCGCCATCGAGGAGGCAAAGCTATATGAACAACTGAGACGTAGCAGGGAAAGATATCGCCAGCTAGCACAGCAAGTCCTATTAGCTCAAGAGGAGGAGCGCAGGAGAATCGCCAGAGAGCTGCATGACGACACCAGCCAGTCACTCTCCGGATTAGCCCTCAACTTGCAGGCGCTAATAGAAATGGCTGACATGATTGGAATTAAAGACGCCGAGTTCAAAACTAGGATGAATAAAGCACATTCGTTAGCGACCCAGATAGGTAATGAGGTGAGCCGGCTGATAGCTGACCTGCGCCCTACCCTCCTTGACACGCTCGGCCTTATACCTGCCATTCGTCACTATGCGGAAACTAACCTTACCCCCTTAAACATCAATATTTCCTTCGAATTCGAGGCAGTCGGCGAGTCTCTTCCCCCACCGATGGAGGCTGGGCTCTTCCGCTGGGCTCAGGGAGCCGTAGGCAATATTATGCAACATTCCGATGCTAAAAACGTCGCTATATCCTTAAAGCGCGAGGGTACTGAACTCATCCTTTCCATCAGTGATGACGGCAAGGGCTTCGATGTCTCGCAGCTCACCGGGATAGAAGAGGGTGGGCGCGGTGCCGGCCTGTTCAGCATGAAGGAAAGGGTGCGCTTGCTTGGTGGCAACTGCTCAGTCCAATCTCAGCCAGGGCAGGGGACTACGGCCACCGCTAGAGTCCCCCTAATTTGGAATGCAGCGGATGCAGAAGATAAGAGTGCTAGTGGTTGATGACCATGCCATTGTGCGGGATGGTGTTTGCGCCTTGCTAGGGCTAACACCAGACATAGAAGTAGTAGGTGAGGCCGCCAATGGAATGGAAGCATTGGAGATGGTCAAGAAACTGAACCCCGATGTAGTGCTTATGGACATCGCTATGCCCATTATGGGTGGATTGGAAGCAACGCGCCGAATATGTAAGGACGCTCCTAGTACAAAGGTGCTGGCACTTACTCAGTATGATGACAAGGAGTATGTATTCCCGATTATCGAAGCTGGAGCCTACGGCTTCATCAGCAAAGTCGCCGCATCCTCAGAACTTGCTACCGGTATTCGCGCTGTTTACCGTGGAGACTCCTTCTTATCCCCATCTGTAGCCAGACACTTGGTGGTAGACTATCAGCAGGGAGCCGGCACGAAGAAGAGCCATGACCCCTATGACGACTTAACCGATCGAGAAAAAGATGTGCTTAAGCTGCTGGCAGAGGATCACACCACTCAGGAGATCGCTAATATGCTAGTAATCAGCCCTAAAACGGTGGAGGGCCATAAGACCAGGCTTATGTCTAAGCTCGATCTCCATAGCCGTGTTGACCTGGTCAAATATGCCCTGCGCAAGGGCATTATCAGCGTCTGAGACTATTGTCCCACTTTCCCCCACAGTGCAAATACCCCCCCTGAAAGCTGCCTTTCCCGGCAAGAGTCTAAATCCCGGCAAATCAGGGAAACATTCCACGATAAGCGAGGTATTATCCCCCCATGCTTTGGGGTAAAGACCTCTTTCGCCTTCAGCGAATGTTGTCTATCCTATATTACAGTATAGCTGGCTGACATAGAATCTTAAAACTTGGAAGCCAGCAAGGAGGCGGAGATGGAGAAGAGAGTAAGAATCCTGATTGCAGATGATGAGCTTGAGTTCGCATTGGCTTTGCAGGCCAAATTGGAAGCGAAGGCTTATCAAGTAGTTGTTGCTAGCAATAGGCTGCAAGCAGAGGAAGCAGTGCGGTCCAAAAAGCCTGAACTGGTCATCCTGGGCACAATGTTGCCACGGGGGGATGCCTTTCTGTTACACCAGTGGCTGAAGCAGAGCCCCAATTGTTGTGACGTGCCCATGATTGTGCTCGATGCCCCGGTAGAAAAGCAACTGGTCAAGGGATGGGCGAGACACGAGGGAATGCGGCTTGAAACTGAAGATTACTTCTGCAAGCCTATAGACCCAGCTGTATTGGTGCCTCTAGTTGAGAAGCTGCTGGATAAGACAACCAGAAGAATCAAAGTGCTGGTAGCAGACGACCATGCCGTGGTCAGAGAGGGTATTCGCGCCCTTTTAAGCCTGCAAAAAGACATGCAGGTGGTGGGAGAGGCGGTAGACGGCAAAGAAGCTACGGAGAAAACGCGCCAGCTTTTACCTGACGTAGTGTTGATGGATATAGTTATGCCGGTTATGAACGGTCTGGACGCGACCAAGGCCATATGCAAGGAATGTGACCAGGTCAGAGTGCTAATGTTGTCCCAATATGATGATGAAGAGAACGTCCTTGCCAGCGAGCAAGTAGGAGCGTTTGGCTTCATTCCCAAGAAAAGCGCCAGTTCTCAGCTCCTGGCCGCTATCAGGTCGGCGAAGCGAGGAGAGAGATTTAAGCAGCCTATCGCCGCCTCTTAGACATCGGCTAAGAAACGTCCAAGAACTTAAAAGGAGTATAAGGAGTATGTAATGACAATACCAGAAACTGGCAGGGTTGACCATATCGTAGACCGGTACGCCAATGAGGATGGGGCGCTGATACAGATATTGCTCGATGTCCAGCGTGAATATGGCTGGTTGCCAAAGGAAGCCTTAACGCGCATCAGTGAAAGGCTAGGGATCCCCGTCAGCTGTATGTACCGGGTAGCGAGCTTCTATAAGGCTATGAGCTTGACCCCGCTAGGGCGGCACCTGATTAGCGTATGCCTGGGCACAGCTTGTCATGTGCGGGGAGGGTCGAAAATCTTGGACAAGGCAGAACAATTACTGGGCACTAAGGCTGGAGATACAACTGCAGATAATAAGTTCACCCTGCAGCGGGTTAACTGCCTCGGCTGCTGTGCCCTGGGACCGGTGATGGTGGTTGATGGTGAGGCGTACGGTAAGTTGAGTGGCGCCCACGTCGAGGATGTTATTAAAAAGTACAAATTAGGTGC
>CAZYLE010000202.1:0-3320 GCA_964648675.1 uncultured Dehalococcoidales bacterium | reverse complement strand
GGTAAATCGCTACCTTGATGATAAGGCCCCGTGGAAAAGGCTCAAGGAGAATCCAGAGGACGCTGCTACCAGTCTGTACGTTGCCCTGTCGGTTATCTCCTGCCTGAAAACGATTCTCTATCCTTTCTTGCCCTTCAGCTCCGAGAAACTGCACCGCCTACTCGGCTTCAAGGGCGCATTGCAAGATAGCGGGTGGTCGATGACTATTCTGACTCCCGGGCAAAAGCTGGCCACCCCTGAGCCCCTGTTCTCCAAACTGGATGACAGCGTGGTGGCCGAGGAGACGGCAAAGCTGGAGAGCGGCCGTGCTGGTTGATTCACATGCTCATATCGGTGAACCTCGCTTCGATATGGACCGCGACAAGGTGATGGAAAGGGCCAGAGAGGCAGGGGTCAGCCTTGTAATCGATGTGGGGAGTGACCTCGAATCGAGCAAGAAGGCGATAGGGCTTACCCAGCGGTACGGTGAGGTTTATGCCGTCATTGGCTTTCACCCCCACAACGCTTCCAAGATGATGAATGGAGACCTTGAAAGATTGGCTGAGCTGACTCAGCAGCCCAAAGTAGTGGCAATCGGTGAGATTGGCCTGGACTTCTACAGGAACCTTTCTCCAAGAGATACCCAGATAGAAGCCTTCAAAAGGCAGCTACAACTGACGGAGAAGCTTGGATTGCCGGTGGTTATTCATAGCCGCGATGCCCAACAAGAGGTGCTCGGCATACTCACCGACTGGGCAGAACGCTCAGAACAAGACAAGCCGTTGGGAGTTCTCCATTGCTTCAGCGGGGATACGGATCTGGCGGAGAGATATATTGAGATGGGCTTCCTCATCTCCATCGCCGGCCCGGTTACCTACCGCAACTCACACGCAGTGGAGATTGCCCGTGCAATCCCGCTGGAAAAGCTTGTTGTCGAGACCGATTGCCCTTACCTTGCCCCCTACCCCTACCGCGGCAGAAGGAATGAGCCATCATATTTGTCTTTCACTGTTGAGAAGATCGGGCAAATAAGGGATATACCAAGCGATGTGGTAGCCGAACACACCGCCAGGAATGCTATTCAGCTCTTCCGGCTGTCCCATTAGTTGAAAGGAGTCTTTTGACAATTGCTTCTATCTACGAGCCGATCCAGGAAGACCTGACTAAGGTAGAGGAGAGCATAAAAGCGTTTTGCATGGCGGACGATTATCCCTGGATGGCGGAGCATTTAAGATATGCCCTTGGTAACGGAGGCAAGCGCATCCGCCCGGCACTTGTACTCCTGGCTGCCAAGTTTCATCGCTATGACCTTAAGTCACTGATTCCCGTAGCCACAGCGGTGGAGGTCTTCCACAACGCCACCCTGGTCCACGATGATTTTGTAGACAAATCCCCGCTGCGGCGCGGTAAGCCCTCAGTGGTTAGCGTTTCAGGGAGCAGTGTTGCCCTGCTCCTGGGAGACTATCTTTTTGCCGGGTCAGCTGACCTGGTTGCCTCTGCGGGAAACCGTAGAGTTACGCAGCTTTTTGCTCAAACGATAATGAAGATATGCAGCGGGCAATTGAAGGAACTCACCAGCGCCTATAATTGGCAGCGAAGTCAGCAGGACTACTTTGCAGAGATCGACAGCAAGACTGCCACCCTCTTTTCCACCGCCGCCGAGGCAGGGGCGATTTTGAGCGAAGCGACTAAGGACGCAGAGGAGGCCTTGAGGAACTATGGACGTGAACTGGGCATGGCCTTCCAGGTCATTGATGACATCCTTGACTACATCGGCGACGAGAAAAAATTGGGAAAGCCTGCTGGAAGCGACCTGCTTCAGGGAACAGTCACCCTGCCAGCAATCCTTTTCATTGAGAGCTACCCTGGAGATAACCCGCTAAAGGAAGTTTTTGAGAAAAAGGGAAATCGAGCAGAGGTGCAGCGATTCATCGACATAGTCCGCAAATCGTCCGCAGTGCAACAGTGCTACAGCATTGCTGCTGGCTTCACCACCCAGGCCTGTCGCTCCCTGGAGCGTCTGCCGGACAACGCCGCCCGCCGCTCCCTCATCGATCTGGCGCAATATGTTGTGGAGCGGCGCACGTAGTCAGCGCTCCTTCCTAACTTTATCCAACCACGCCACCGTCTTCATCTCTCGCTCCAGAAGGTATCTGATGTACTGGCGCATCAGACCCTCCAGCTCTTGCGACAGCTCAGAGTCCAGTTTCAACCGGCTGGCCTTGGCATAATCGCTCTCTTGCAGAAAGCGCATCACCTTAATGGCATTGAGGGAGATCGGCCGCGACAGTGGCTCTTTTGCCTTACACTGGGGGCAGAGTACCCCACCTGAGCTAGCGCTGAAGTAATTGGTGGTCGGCTCGAGGGCTGAGTTGCAGCCCGGACAATGGTAGAGCTCAGGTTTGTAGCCGAGGTGGGTTAGAAGATTGAGCTCGAAGTAGCGAAGGGTCAGCTCCCCATCCTCGGTTTCGCACAGATGGTGTAGGGTGTCAAGCAGCAGCTTATAGACGGGGTAGTTCTCCATATGCTCTGCGGTGAATTGATACACCAGCTCGACGGCATAGAAGGCGAGGCTTGACCGCCACAGGTCTTCTCTTAAGGGAAGGAAGCTTGAGATGGTCTCCGCCTGGCTGATGATGTCAAGGTTCCGTCCTCGTGCCAGCATCAGCGAGCTGTGGGTAAAAAGCTCCAAATGCCCACCCATCTTGCTCTTGGGGCGGCGCACCCCTCTGGCGATGGCGCTTAATTTGCCCAGATTGGGGGTATACAGGGTGAGGATCTTGTCCGCCTCACCGACATTGACCCGCTTGAGGACGATGGCTTCAGTCTTATAGACCCTTGGCGCAGTCATTTTTCGCTTCTTCGCCCGGTGACACTGGTGGTATTATAGCGTTTCTATATACCGTTCGTGGTGAGCCCTTCGACAAGCTCAGGACAGGCTTGTCGAACCATGAATGGCCATTCGGCGAATTCAGGACAGACCCTTCGACAGGCTCAGGGCCAACGAAATAGGTCCTTTCATGGTTAGCACTTCGAATCCTTAATTCTCATCTTAGCCCTCTCCCTTGTAGGGAGAGGGAGTAGAACAAAGCGCACGCCCGAGATTTACTCTCTCACCCTGGGGGGATTGCTGCCACTTAACTGTATAGTTGCCCAGTTTGTTATGCAGTTGTGCTTAACGAAGCTTGCCTGATAAATCAGGAAACTACAAAATCGGGTAGCCTAGAGCATCTGCTCTAGGCACGGTTGGAGCGGATGCTCCAACCTACCCCTGGAAAAATAAGAGGCCTTTAAACTCCATTCGTGGTGAGCCCTTCGACAAGCTCAGGACAGGCCTGTCG
>CAZYLE010000201.1:3178-3321 GCA_964648675.1 uncultured Dehalococcoidales bacterium | reverse complement strand
TGTACGGTATCACCAACTGATGAGCGTGGCTTGGGCACTCACTCAAGAAAAGGGAGCTGAGAGTGCCAATGAGGGATTGGCTCTGCTGGCTCACTTCTTGGCTGCGTGGGGCGAAATAAGATGAACACAACCTTAGTGCCGGT
>CAZYLE010000201.1:2798-3168 GCA_964648675.1 uncultured Dehalococcoidales bacterium | reverse complement strand
ACGCTTTCCAGATGCAAAAAGCAGCTACACCATATTGAAGAAGAGAAGCGCGGGAAAAGAGGAGGAGTCAATCCACTTCGCTTCTGGCGCATTGGAGATTTTCTACTAGCCTATCTAGGGAAGCGACCTCATCAAGAAACCTTTGTGCTCCAGGATCCGTATGGTCACTTCGCTCGTGATCTTTCAGTATCAAAGAGCACCCTGCAAAAGGCCGTGACATTTCGGCGGAGGTTCGAATCGCCCGAGGCAATAGACACAGCAAAGGGCTGGGATTATTACCGTGAGGCTAGATATCTACAAGCTGGGAAACCAAAACCGGTTACCAAGATAGCACCGCGCGAAACACAGGAAGTTGTCGTCTCGGGAAGAT
>CAZYLE010000201.1:0-2788 GCA_964648675.1 uncultured Dehalococcoidales bacterium | reverse complement strand
ATTCATCAGTTAGCTCCAGATGGCTCGAAGGACAGGGAATAAAGATTAAAGATTGTGAAATCTCCATTGGGACGAACGAGCCACAGCCGATAGCCGAAAACGAACACCTTTGAAATCGGGAGCCTCCACAAAAAGAGATAACTGAAAGACACATTATTGCCTTAGATAATTTTAAGCCTACGTAACAATAGGGCGATATGTGCAACATGGACGCTTGGGGCAGACGAATGGATGCGACGGAGCAGGCCATTACCTACATCACGTTGTGTTGTGGATCTGTTGGGGCATTTCGGGGTTCAACTGACGTGCACCGATTCCTGAAGCAGGTCGCATCCCAAATGGCCGCATCATCATCATCCGCAGTTTTCCCGAACCGATATATTGAACACGTCGCCTGTGCGGTCGACATGGTAGCATCAAACCATTTCACATCATCGCCAGCTGCCATCGCGTCGCTGTACCTAGCCACTCGCTTTGAGTTCTATTTCCGCATTCTTTCAGGCAAACTAGAAGGCGACGGAAGGTGGAAGTCGAAGCTGGCACAAGGCGCTGCGCAAGCGGCAATCAGCGATCCCCGCCTTGGAAATAAGCAGATCACAAGTCTTGCGCTTGCGTACAGGATCATGAAACTTGACCACTCACGACAGATTGTCCAACATTGCGCATATCTAGATAATTCCTTATATCCGAAGCCTACCACCGTGGTCGGCGGCAAGACCGTAGCCGATATTGGTGATCGTATTGAATTTGGTCGCCATGCCGCGGCGCACGGTCAATGGGGAGATATTTCGGGCGAGGCACTGTTTTATGGATTGATGACAGCCGTCATTTTCTACAATCAGGCCTAACAACAAGTTGAATTATTTACCCAGTTGAACTAAATAGCGTTTTATGGAAGGGGTTGAACCATCTTCCACGGAGTACGAATCGACTGTTGAACAAAACTCGCAATTGTTACATCATGGCCAACAAGGTAGCGGAATGTTTTGCTCTCTGGGCCGTAGACAGGCGCCAATCGCGATGACGAGGCCGATGCTCGGAACTGAAACTTGGTCAAATGCCAGCCTCTTTTTCATGTTAGCAAGTATTGACGCCGGTCTGTGAGGAGGGCTATCATGTCACAGCCATCCGGAAGATGGCCCAGAACCTAGTGATAGGTGAGGACAATGAAGAAGGTGCTGATTATCTTGGTGCTAGTGCTGCTTCTCGTTGCCGGATGCGGCCACGGACCGGAAGCAACTCCAACGGCTACGCCAACATTCCAGCCAACACAGATCCTTACGGTTTCTGAAGCCACGTACTACGTTTCTCCCACCGGCGATGACGCTAATCCAGGCACTATCACTGACCCCTGGGCAACGATTCAGCACGCTTCAGAGGTGCTGGTGGCAGGGGATACGGTATTCATAAGGGGCGGCACTTACAATGAAAATATAGAGGTGGCCAACTCGGGTGATGCCACCTATGGCCATATTGTCCTTTCCGCCTATCCAGGAGAACAACCAATAATCGATGGAACCGGGAGTGAGGCATCAAACGGTCTTATCATGTCTGGTAAGTCGTATATCAGACTGCTTGGTCTCGAGATAAGGAACTGGAGTGGCAACGCGGTGTGGATTGAGTACTGTGACCACATAGAGATTTCCGACTGTGAGGTTGACCATGCGTTCTATGGAATAGGACTATTGGCTACCCATGATTTTGAACTGAACAGGGTGACAATCCATCATTTTGATCTCTATGGGTTTGATGCTTCTGCGGAAGGAAGCAACGTTTGCTACAACGGGGTCTTGAATGACTGTATTGCGCATACGGGAAGAGACTCTCAGCAGAATGTGGACGGCTTCGCTCTTGGACATGGAGACCAGCACCACTTCACCCTCAATAGGTGCATAGCATATGATGTATTTGACGGTTTTGACGGCGGGGCCGACAATGCCGATGTGACGTTCAATCGTTGCCTGGCTTACGATAACTGGAACACCGGTTTCAAAGTCTGGGGGCATACACAGATGGCAAACTGCGTAAGCTACCATAACGGTGAAACCAACGTCGAGCTCGACTGGAGCGGCACACCAAAGACAGCCACCTTACAGAACTGCACCTTTGTGGACGCGGGAACTTTCAATATCTGGATCGAGAACTCACAAGACACGCTGCATATGTACAACTGCATTGTAGCCGGCGGGGACAACATCGGTCTGGCATTTGAGCAGATGGGCGTAGGAAGCTACCAAGGGGACTATAACATATTTCACAACGATGATGCTGAGCGTGCTATTGACGTTGGCTATGAAGACGAGTTCTCCCTGAGCGAGGTCACCGCTGGACAATGGGCGGCATATAGCGGTCAGGACACACATTCGCTGGCTGTAACCGATGTGGAAGCGTTGTTCGAGAGCCTCAGTGCCTGGAACCTGCATCTGTGCCCGCAGAGCGTAGCTATAGATTCAGGCATGGCTCAGGGCGCGCCGCAGGCGGACCATGATGGCAATGCCAGGCCTCAGGGCGCTGGCTACGATATCGGTGCTTATGAGTATGGTCAATGAAGGGCGATAACAAAGCCTGGATGCCTCTGGCAACATTAGTCCATTTTGTTCATTCAGAACACAACCCATTGGAATGTGTGAAGGCTTCCGTGCGATTTTAGCCATCCCCGTTATTAATTATGTTTACCGCTCTTATATCCGTATGATTGTCCATTCTTGCTGTTGTATATGATATAGAATTATTGCCTTTTTCTATATATCCAGGGGGGGCCGCCCGCCCCCCCCAGCGATGATTTTGG
>CAZYLE010000200.1:1641-3323 GCA_964648675.1 uncultured Dehalococcoidales bacterium | reverse complement strand
TCGGTTCGATAGCCGAGGTTGCCAAGTAAGCGACAGACGGCCTCCTTGTCTCTAAGTTCAGTTAGAGCTCGTGACAGTCGAGATCGTTCCATTCGCCCACTCACACGTTCTTTGCCTTGGCCGAGCGGTTCTTCACCATCCCCGACACGACACAGATCCACCACTGCTTCCAGAAGCGCCACCCATCTGTCGCTCGTATCGCTCAGCTCGCTGCTGAGCTTGCCAGCTCCATCCGCTGAGCGATTAGTGCGAGAGTCTCCGTTACCAGCTCGGAACGCCACTCATCTGGCACGCTGAGACATGAAAGAACCACCTCATCAAGCCTTATCTTGTCGGCTCGATTAACCTCCTCCCAGATCGGGGAAACGGCTCTCGTGAAGAGGTCATCAGGGTTCCCGTATGAGCTTCTTATCTCCGTCAACGACGCAGGCACCACGCATGGCATCTGCTTCCAATCTACGCCGTCAGTTGTAATGGCACCTTGCCCTAGGTTGACTCTGCTATAGAGTTCACAGATCAAGCACGCCCAATTACCTCGGTGGGACATTCCTGTATGAGCGCTATTACACCATAAACACAAGGCGTTTCAAAAAGAAGTCCTTTTCGACCATTCGCTTTGTGGGCAGCAATCGTAGCCATGCATCGACCTGCCCGTCTTAGCGTGCCTCTTAAGGGGACAGCAACCGCTAAACGTGGGATGGCCACACTACACTGAATGGCTTCTGGTAAGATTAGCGGCTATTGGGCTGACGATGACAGGGGTTGCAGCATTGAGAGCCCAAGGCTGACTCTGAGTTGGTACTGGCTGTTACGGTTACTAAACAAAGCTGACTTTCGTTATGTCGCGCGAGCTAGCCCGGAGCAGACAGTCCGTTCACTTCGTTTTCTGCCCACGTCACGATGTAGATAAGTGACGAGAAGAACCCTATACTGTCCCTCATCCCATACGGTGTGGTATACTTTAGGCAGCACTTCTGTGTATGGAGAGAGAAGCGGCCGCAACGGTCAAAGGGAAGGCATGACGGTGGCGGGAACCAAAGGGCGAGTCAACAAACGGCGCATGAAACAAGATCCTCTGTCCAAGCTGAATACCATTTTGCAGCTATCCACAGTGGTCATCTCCCGTAGACAAGACTTTGAGAACCTCTTCGAAGGTTTCACCAGACTCTGGGCAGTTTCCTACGTTGTCTCTCCGGACCTGCTTTTGGAGTTTTTCGATAAGCGTCGTTACACCGAAGTGGAGGTGCTCGTAGGTGAAAACCTCGCTGAATCCTATCGACAAGGGCTGGAACAGAAGGGCATCCAGGTTACCGAACGGCTAGCAGAGCGGGTAGAAGATGGCACATTGCGCATCTTCATTCCTGATCGAACCATCCACACCAAATTGTATATCCTTGAAGGTTCTGGTTCGGCACGAGTCATTATGAGCAGTGCCAACCTCACGGAAACGGCACGCGAGGCCAGCCGCCAAATCAACTACGCTTGGTATGCGGACCTACCAACGGACGATCCTTTGCTTCATCAGGTGCGCCAAGACTACCAATCGCACCTCAAAAGGTGCTTCCTTTTCATGGACGATTTGAAGGAACTACTCCAAAAGCGCCGAGATATGGACAAACGCCAGTTGATAGAGGCATGGCTCAGGGGAGGCCTTGTCGCTGAAGAGGATCCGGAAGTAAAAC
>CAZYLE010000200.1:0-1631 GCA_964648675.1 uncultured Dehalococcoidales bacterium | reverse complement strand
AAAACGAGTCCTCCACGAAATCTCCGTTAATGCACTGGCACCCCTCGACTTGAAAGAGGAACCGATTATTAGGGTACGATTGCCCGAAGCACCAGCCGGTAGGCGACATATAGAGAAATTCCTAGCACCGTTGCATCCCTCGACAACTCAGAACGAGTTGCACGTAAACGGTCTTGCCTTTGTTCGCTATGTTGAGGAGAACTATCGTTTTCCACTTATGCGAGTCGACCTAGAGCGGCAAGAAATATGGTTCGGCGTCAATGGCACTGTGACCACCGTTACCCAGCCGCCACCTGAGTCTACTATGGTAGATAAGGCCCTGCAGCACGTTGAGGACTACATTAATACAGTTGATTTGGGGCAGGCACCGGATCCGAGATTCGCTAAGACAAGCATGTTCGAGGCTTTGCTCTATGTGCTTTCTGCCCCTTTTGCGAACGAACACATGAAGGACAGGCGGAGCCGATACGGTGTCATTGATCGGCGTGGGCCACGCTTTCTCTATATCTATGGCCCAGCCCAGAACGGCAAGTCTACTTTCCTACGTTTTGGCCTGAAGCTTTTGACGGGACACATGATACAGCCGCTTTCGGGAAATGATTTCACGAAGGCGAGGCTTACCACCGCGACCTCCCTGGGCACAGCGTTCCCGCTGGTGTTCGATGATGTGGTGCCCTCCCAACGCCCTGGAATCTACGAGGAGGCACTCAAATCCTATTGGGAAGTCTGGTGGCAAAAAGATTACGTGTCACCGCAGATTGTACTATCTTCCAACAGTTCCAGGCTTAAAGAGTGGGCAAAATCCCGGGTGAAACGACTGGATTTTGACGTACAGTTTGCTCCAAATGAGCAGAGCAAGCAGAGGCTGGCACAAATCTTCCAGACGGAGAACCTCCTCTTCAAGTGGTTCTCCTATCTTTACCTGCGATACCTCGAACGCCATGAGCTGCCTAGCGACGACGAGCTTCGATTGGCGCGCACCGCTATGAGAGAGCTGTACGATTACGCCCAACGCCCCTTGCCGCAATTCTTCGTGCAGGAACCAATAGAGACGCTTTATGACCCTGGCCGCCGGGCTTGGAACGACCTCTTGAAGCGTGGGCAAGCCAAGATCAGCGATGAAAGAGACCGCATACTCACAAAGTTCTCACCAGACATGCAGCATTGGGAAATCCACGAATATCAAGACTACCTTCCTCAAACTGTGAAGTACAGGCGGCAAGGCAACACCCTTATTATTCAAAGCCCATCTGAGTTTAAGAGATGGCTGGAAGGCGGGAAACCAAGGCGGCGTACGTTCCTTGACCGCATGTTAAGGAGATAGGCGTTGGGCGTGGATTGCTCCCAGATTGGCCTCTATTGGGACTAGTACTCTGTAACCCTTATAGCTTCGGATAGAGATGTTTGAGCTTAATACGTGCATCGTTGGTGAAGAAGTGCCAGTTGATCTTGGGCTGACGGTTATTCCGGTCGCTCTCCCATGCGGCGATGTAGGTGTTCATGGTTTCCAAATCGGGAATTCGCCGATCAAGGCACTGCCCGTTCAGGGCGCTAAGCTCGATCTCAGCCATGTTGAGCCAACTGCCATGCTTGGGTGTGTAATGGATTTCGAGATGTTCTGCCAACCGCCG
>CAZYLE010000199.1:0-3341 GCA_964648675.1 uncultured Dehalococcoidales bacterium | reverse complement strand
ACCCTGAGCAGATACGAGCCTTGCTTAACATTGAGAATATAATCGTCTCGGTCGTTAATGACACCGCCTCGAGCATAGGCAAACCTTATGAAAAGATAATACCCATACTGCACTACGATAAGCAGGAAAAGCTTACATTTACACTACTCACGGATGTCCAGGAAGCAGGGGTAAAATTACAGTACCTGGACCAGACTGTAACAGAAAAGATTTTCCTTGAAAAGGAATCGCTCCAGGAAATACCAACCTTTGTAGCTTCGCAGTTTTCCCAGGAGGGCCAGCTTGGCACTGATATCCGTTACGACCTTGACCTTGAAATGCTTGTCACTTCCGATACAAGTTTCTCCCTGTTGGTTACGAATCTTCCCCCGCAAATCAACTTTTCATTTATCGATTCAGGCAGCGGGGCCCGCATTACCAGCGTGCGTTTTACCGAAGAAGTCAGCAAACACGACCTGGCTCTGCGGGTTTCCATTCCGCAGAAGCTCGATGTTAAGATGATTGACGAAACGATACGCTTCCAGGCCTGGGTGGTTACGACCAAACAAGTTGAGCTGCTCAACATTTTGAAACAAGAGCATGCCGGCCAAGTTATACCGGCTGAAAAGCTCGGTCAGATAAAGGCGGGCAGGGTCGATTTGGCGCTGATTCCCAAAGGAGCCGGTCGGCTGGAAATTATGATAAACAATCTCTTTGAGGAAATAAAGCCACAGCAGGACGTCCACATCAAGGCCGACCTGCATAATGATGGTACTCTAACCCTGTTTAATATCGTTCCGGAGATATCGCCGCCGCTGGGCTGGACGGCTGAAGTCGTTCCGAAATTGATAGAAAGACTCTCGCCGGACGATAAGCAATCGATACAAATACATCTCAGCCCGGGTGATGATGTCAGCGTCGGCGAATATGAGGCCCAGATTGAGGCACGCGGCCAATCAGGCAGCGAAGTAATAGAGGCCATCGAAAAACGGCTCAAAGTGAAGATCACTGCAGAGACGAATATTACGGCCACACTCCTGCTGGTCGGCGGTTTGGTAATATTGATTGTCGGGATTGTTGTCTTTGGAGTAAAGCTTAGTAGAAGATAAGAAGCAGGAGTCGGGGACAGGCAGAGAAAAAACCGCTGACCGAACCCTGATTCCTAACTGCTTGAGGAGAATTATGATTTGGAAGATTGCCAAAAAAGAGTTTCTGCTAAATTTAGTCTCAGCCAGATTCGGTATCGCTATCAGACCTAGGCAGAAGCCTTCGGGACAGGTTAGGTCGACATATTATTACTTTTTCTTTTCAACATTCTATTTTTCATTGCAGCCTTCTTAAGGTTTAACAAGTATGACGTGCGATAATTGAAAAATGTCTTTACGGGTCAATAATTCACATAAGAAGGAGACAAAGAAATGCTTAAAACTCTTATTAAAAAAGAGATTACTGAAACAATACTGGATTTTACTCTTTTGGATCATGACGGCATTCTCTATCATTCTGTATGCATTTGACTTTGTGATGTATCGAGAATATGGCATGAGTTAGAGTAGAAAGGATGAATCATCATGTTGGGAAAAATGATCAAGAAAGAAATCGCGACGACGATGCTGGATTTCCGCTTTGTCATTGCGTCTTTGCTGTTTCTTGTGCTGATCCCTTTGGGGATGTATGTCAGCCGCGAAGATTACGAACAGAGATTGGCGAATTACAGCCTGGAACATCAAATGTATCGGCAGAAATATGGCACGGAAGTATCTTCCAAAGTCGAGGTCCAGGGACTCCGGCCGCCGTCGGTGCTGAGCATTTTTGCCTCGGGACTCGAACCCTACCTGCCTGACAAGGTTATTACCTCGAGGTCAGGCATTTTTAACACGGCCAAGGACGTTCGCGCCGGCGATTCTCCATCCCTGCTTTTTGGCCGGATGGATTTGCTTTTCAATATTTGCTATGTCGTATCATTAGTTGCCCTGGCCTTTACCTTCAGCAGCGTTTCCGGCGAAAGACAAGAAGGCACTTTGGGATTAATACTCGCCAATTCCGTTTCCCGCAGCCATATTCTCTTAAGCAAGATAATTGGAAATTATATCTGCCTCTTGATCCCCTTCATCATGTCTCTTTTAGTCGCCTCGATCATCCTGGAGCTGTCACAGGATATCTCTATACTCTGGCCGCAACTCTATCCTGCTTACCTGGCTATCCTGGTAGTGACTCTGGCATTCATTCTGACCATGGTGACTCTTGGTGTTCTGATCTCGGGAATGACGCAGAAACCTATAACATCTATGACAGTATCGCTGTTTGTCTGGGTGATTCTGGTACTGGCCATACCCAAAATCAGTCCGATGTTGGCCCGCATCATCTATCCGGCCGAAGGCGAACAAGTGGTAAATTTTAGAAAACGTGTGATCCTGGATGACCTGCAAGAAACACACAGACAAAAAAGTACGGAAATACATGACAAGTATCAGCACCTACCGGAGAAATCGGTTTTAGATTACTTTGCCGTAAAGGGCTTTTATAATAGGAAGGCAATTCCATTACCACCAGACCTGGCAGGTGTGGCGCCCCTCGATGCCGAATTGACTGCTCTGAATAAGGAAACCCAAGCGCAAATCAACAATCTAATAGGACAAATTGAGCAGGATCACAGGAACAAGATGAACATACAGAATGCCATTGCCATGTATATTTCGAGAATATCCCCTGTCAGTTGTTTTGCATATCTTGTCTCAGGACTGTCCAATACAGGGACCCGGGAGTATGATAAATTCAGGGAAAACGCTCAAACATTTCAGGATGAAGTTAAAAAGGTAGTCTATGATAATTATGAACGAAGAGTATGGAAGAGCGGCAGCCAGACAACGACACTCGATGATCCTCCAGACTCGGTTCCGGATATGCACTACCGATATGCAAATATGGCGGAGATTTTGGAGGCCGGGTCGGTCGACGTGTTCCTGTCGTTCGGCTTTACCTTCCTGTTTTTTACCCTGGCCTTTGCCGTGTTCAACAGATATGACGTGCGTCCATAGAAAATATTTGAAGATTCAAAGAATATGAACTTTTTAACAAGAAAGGACCCCAAAAATGATTGAAATTGACGAGTTGACAAAAAGGTACGAGGACGGTGTTCTGGCTCTGGACCATGTAAGTTACAAAGTCGAGCCGGGCGAGATTTTTTGCCTGCTGGGCGCAAATGGTGCAGGTAAAACAACCACAATCAATATCCTGCTGGATTTCATCCCGCCCACCAGCGGCTCGGCCTTTATCAACGGCCATGACTGCAATAAATTTCCGCTGGAGGCCAAAAAGTATGTCTCTTATGTCTCCGAGAACGTCCAGCTTTACGGGATGTT
>CAZYLE010000198.1:0-3364 GCA_964648675.1 uncultured Dehalococcoidales bacterium | reverse complement strand
AATCGACCCAGAGCAGATAGAGCACTATATTGCCAATGGAGGCTACGCAGCTCTGGCGAAAGCGCTCCAGATGCGGCCAGAGGATATCATAGATGAGGTGAAAAGATCGGGACTGCGGGGCAGGGGCGGTGCTGGCTTTCCTACCGGGCGGAAATGGGAAACCTGCCGTAACGCCGCAGGCAGGCCGAAATATATCATTTGTAATGGAGACGAAGGTGACCCAGGGGCTTTTATGGACCGGACTATTATCGAGAGCGACCCACACTCGGTACTGGAGGGCATGTTAATCGCCGGTTATGCCATCGGCGCCCGACATGGCTACATCTATGTTCGTGCCGAGTATCCCCTGGCAGTGCATCGAGCGGAGATCGCCCTTCGCCAGGCAAAAAAGCTAAACCTTCTTGGCAAGAACATCCTGGGAAGCGATTTCAGCTTTGATATCAAGCTCTTTCGGGGCTCAGGGGCTTTCGTTTGTGGCGAGGAGACGGCCCTTATCGAGTCGCTAGAGGGAAAACCCGGCCTCCCGTATAATCGCCCCCCTTATCCAGCAACCAGCGGTCTAAATGGAAAGCCAACGGTTATCAATAATGTTAAGACTCTGGCTTCGATACGCCACATAATTGAGAATGGGGCCGAGTGGTTTGCCAGCATCGGCACAGATGGAAGTAAAGGGACCGCTGTTTTTGCTTTGGCCGGCAAGGTGGTCAATACCGGGCTGGCGGAGGTACCAATGGGCACCACCCTGCGCCAGGTCATTTTCGATGTTGGCAGTGGGATACCGGGTGGCAAGCGTTTCAAAGCAGTACAGATAGGAGGCCCCTCCGGCGGCTGCCTGCCTGGATCCGCCCTGGACTTGCCCATTGACTTCGACTCCCTGACCGATGCCGGAGCAATGATGGGCTCGGGGGGCATGATAGTGCTTGATGAGGACGACTGCATGGTGGAGATAGCCCGCTACTTCCTGGAATTCACCCAGCGGGAGTCCTGTGGCAAGTGTACTTTCTGCCGTTTGGGAACCAAACAAATGTTGGAAGTCCTGAGCGAGATTACCAAGGGCAAGGGGAAAATCGAAGACATCGACATGCTTCTGGAGTTGGCACAAGACATAAAAGCAGGTTCCCTCTGTGGGCTGGGAAAGACTGCACCCAATCCAGTATTGACCACCCTGCGCCACTTCAGAGATGAATATGAGGCTCATATCCTGGAAGGACGCTGCCCGGCGCTAATGTGCACCGAGCTCATCACCTATTATATCATCCCCGAGAAGTGCGAGCGCTCGTGTGATGCCTGCGTCGGCACTTGCACCGTGGAAGCAATAGCCCCCAATAAGCAGAGAATCAAGGTCATCGACCAGGAGAAGTGCGTCAAATGTGGCACATGTCTCGATGCTTGCCCTCCCCAGTACAACGCTGTAATCAAGGTGTCACCCCCCAGTGAAGTACCTGCTCCTAAAAAGGGAAAGTGAGGAAATGAAGACTGTATCCCTGACCATTGACGGCAACAAAGTTACCGCCTCTGAGGGCGACAAGGTCCTGTGGGCGGCGCTGGACAACGGCATCTACATACCGAATCTGTGCGCTCTCCGCGATGCCGCAAAACCCGCCGCCGCCTGCCGGCTGTGCTTTGTCGAGGTGGAAGGCTACAACAAGCCAGTCACTGCGTGCACCGAACCAGTCCGGGAAGGCATGGTGGTAAATACCAAAGGTCCCAATGCCTTAAGGCTAGCCCGTACCGGCTTCGAGCTAATTATGGCCAGCCATCCGGTGGACTGCGCCAACTGCGCCAGCAACGGCGTATGTGAGCTTCAAAAAATAGCCCGTCACCTCGGCATCAAGCTCAAGTCAAAGCGGTTCAGGAAACTGCTGCGGGAATTACCGATTGATAGCAGCAGTCCTGAACTTGTTTACGACCCGAATAAATGCGTGCTCTGTGGCCGGTGCGTCTGGATATGTCGTGAGCGTTTGGATATAGGAGCCCTCGGCTTTGCCTACCGCGGCTTTCGGCGGATAATCACCACATTTGGCGATAGACCAATCGGAGAAACCGATTGCAGCGGATGTGCTCAATGTGTTCTTGCCTGTCCCACCGGCGCCCTCACCCTTAAGGACCAAGGCCACCCCGCTAAAAAAGCCCAGCGGGAAAAACAGGGACTATCTGCACCTTAAGTTTGTGGCGAGAGCGATCCTTCCTTTTTACAGGTCGAGCACCAGCCCAACCCCACACTCAACGCATTGCTCGGGGAAAATGCGTCTTATCTCTTTCTTATACTGGGTGCAATGACAGGGGCATACCAGCGATAAGCCCTTCAACCGCTCAAACTGGCGAAATCCATGGAAGCCACCGATAATGCCGTCGACCTTCCCGTATCGTGAAGCGGCATCGATGATCTCACCTACCCCCGGATGAGAGCACCCGGTCACTACAACAAATCCTTTATCGGTATCCAGACAAAGAGACTGTTCTATACCCTTTAGCTCACCGGTGCTAAACACCTTTTCACAGATTTGAACGGATTCTCCCACCTTGGTTATCTTCCTTCCCGGTACCACCGCGGTAACCGATGCTGGAACATAGATCTCAGCATGCTCATTTGCCTCCAAAACATGCGAAATACCGCCGGTATGGTCACCATGAGCATGTGAGATGACAATTATGTCAATAGCATTCGGGTCAAGCCCCAACTGCTTCATATTGTGGAGCAATATGGAACCGCTGGCGCCGGTATCAAACAGGATCTGGGGCATCTCTGGACTTTCTATGAGGCATGAGAAGCCCCAATCTGCCCTCAGTCCCTTTTCCCTTACCTCGTTGTCGTAAACAATGGTAATTCTCATTTTCTACTCCCTCGAAACTGCAATTCAGGCAAGAGGTTATGGAGATTGTTTACCACCGTAGCGCGAGTCTTTAGCCCTGCCACCATAGTCCCCAACGTGCCGGGGCCCTATATTAAGTGTAAATGCAGAAAGCAATGTTACCAAACAACCTCATTCTCCAGAATAGCGATTAGCTGTAAAAAATTCCAATTTGAGGTAAATATTTTAATTTTCAATCAGTGTTCTGGGGTCGAAGACAGTTCTTGACGAGACAGTCCTATCCATGCTATCATAATTATGAGCATATGACAATAACTATGTTCTGCAGGCATATAATAGCAATACTATGGGATCACTAGCGGTATGTTCCTTTTATGGCCATGATGGCTGAGCCTCCTCAGTCCTGTCTTGTTTATAGAACGCCGAGTATAGTGTGCATATACCCCCAGGTATCTGGTAAGGGACAGGCGGCTCGGGTTATACAGATGGCAACAGGAAGGCAACTGCCAGATAGCAAAGTTGGACCAAAGCACAAACAGCAAATTGTCAAT
>CAZYLE010000197.1:0-3380 GCA_964648675.1 uncultured Dehalococcoidales bacterium | reverse complement strand
TGGTGAATAAACTTTGAAAGGGGGTATGAAATGGAAAGCAAGACTTATCCTGAGTTCAGCACACGCTACCCGTTACTGCTTAAGACGTTCATGAAGAGGCCGATAAGCCTGTATCCGAATGAAATAGGGGTCGTTTACAGAAATGCGGACACTGGCGAATACCAAAGGTTTACCTGGCGTCAGTGGTACCAGAGGACATGCCAGCTAGCAAATGCCCTGAAGGCTTCTCTGGGTGTCAAACCAGGGAAGGCCGGCGAGCCAGGCGATAGAGTTGCTACGATGGCGTTGAATAACCACCGGCACCTGGAGCTTTTCTATGCGGTACCCTGCATGGGAGCATTATTGCATACGATAGTTCCACGGCTTTCTCTGGACCATATAGTCTATACAATAGAGCATAGTGAAGATAAGGTTCTATTCTTCGATGACCTTGTTCTGCCCTTGGTTGAAATGATATATGACAGGATAAAGCCAATTGTAGAGAAATTCGTGTACATGTCGGATAGTGGAGGGATACCAGAGACGAAGATTGAGCCCATATACAACTATGAGGAATTGCTAAAGGAGCAATCCACTGAATTTGAATGGCCGTATCTGGATGAAGACACGGGTGCAACCCTGTGCTACACCACCGCTACTACGGGACTGCCCAAAGGTGTAATGTACACGCATAGGCAACTTTACCTGCATGCATTGCACTTAATGGCTGCCATGAGCTGGGTGGCAGCCCCATCCCAGCCACACCTTGGCGATAGTAGCGTCCCCATGCTTAATACACCGTTCTGCCACGCCAACGGGTGGGGGATGCCTCATATCTATGTCTATGGGGCATGTAAAGTGGTATTACCAGGTAGATTCACTCCTGACGGCTTCTGCGACCTGGTGCAAACTGAGAAGGTGACCAGCACAACATTGGTTCCAACGATGCTAGCCATGCTTATTGAGTATGAAGACCTGAAGAAGTATGACCTGAGCAGCTTGGTGGGCATTGGGGTAGGTGGCGCTGCCTTGCCATTGGGGTTGAAAGCCAAGGCTGAGCAGTTGATCCCGGGGTTCAGCGCTGCTTCAGGATATGGCATGACCGAAACGGGTCCTGTTGTGGTCGGTGCTTATACGAAGCGCTACATGAGAGACTGGCCCAAGGAAGAGCTGGATAAAATTAGGGTCAAGACAGGCTTGCCTATTGCGGGTATCGAGGTTGGTGTTGTCGATGAGAATGGTAGGCCGGTACCGCATGATAATGAGATGATTGGAGAGATTGTGCTAAGGGGCCCTTGGATCATGGGAGAATATTATAGAGACCCTGAGAAGACTGCCCAGGTGTGGCGGGATGATGGCTGGTTCCACACCGGTGACGTGGCTAAGGTTGACGAAGAGGGCTACTTAACAATTGTTGACAGAATAACGGATGTGATAAGAAGCGGTGCAGAGATGATCCCAACCGTGTTGCTGGAGAACCTGACAGCGACAGCGGACTGGGTTTTGGAGGCGACCTATGTGGGTGTTCCCGATGCTAAATGGGGGGAAAGACCGATGGCGTTAATAAAGCTGGTGCCTGGCGCTTCTGAATCTGAGGATGACATATACAGATTCCTCGAAACGGAGGGGGTAAACAAAGGCAAGCTGACCAAATGGATGCTTCCCGATTTCATAGCGCTAACCGATGAGATACCCAAGACCAGCGTGGGCAAATATGACAAGATAACGATTAAGAAGGAACTGGATAAGTTCCTATCGAAAGCCAAGAAAATGCGCCAATCTTGAGTTACTGGCATCGGCTTTAGCGATGCGGTTGGCCAGGTTGCTGCGGAAAAGTCTGGAGACCATGCCCATGTGGCAATAATCTATCTCGGGGAGTGAATTTAGGAGAGGAAAGGTGCGAAATGGAAGGCAAGACTTATCCTGAGTTCAGCACACGTTATCCTTTACTGCTTAAGACTTTCATGAAGAGGCCGGTAAGCCTTTATCCGGATGAAATAGGGGTCGTTTACAGAAACGCCGACACTGGCGAATACCAAAGGTTTACCTGGCGTCAGTGGTACCATAGGACATGCCAGTTGGCGAATGCCCTGCAATCTTCTCTGGGCATTAAGCCGGGAAAGCCTGGCGAGCCGGGCGATAGAGTTGCTACGATGGCGCTCAACAACCACAGGCACCTGGAGCTATACTATGCAGCTCCGTGTATTGGAGCGGTGTTACATGCGATAGTTCCACGGCTTTCTCTGGACCACATAGTGCATACAATAGAACATAGTGAAGATAAGGTTCTATTCTTCGACGACCTTCTTCTGCCTCTGGTTGAAATGATATACGACAGGATAAAGCCTGTGGTAGAGAAGTTTGTGTACATGTCGGATGGAGGAGGGATACCGGAGACGAAGATTGAGCCCATATACAACTATGAGGGATTGCTAAAGGAGCAACCTTCGGAAAGGGAATGGCCTTATTTGGATGAGGATACATATGCAACCCTGTGCTATACCACCGCTACTACGGGACTGCCCAAAGGGGTTATGTTCACCCACAGGCAACTATACCTGCAGGCCTTGCATGTGATGGCCAGTGGCAGTTGGGCTGCGGATCCATCCCGTCCGCACCTTGGCGATGCTGCGGTGCAGCTGCTTAACACGCCGTTCTGCCATGGCAATGGGTGGGCGATGCCTCATATCAACGTCTATGGGGCATGTAAAATGGTTCTGCCAGGCAGGTTCACTGTTGAAGGCTTCTGCGATCTGGTGCAAACTGAGAAAGTGACCAGTACGTCATTGGTTCCAACGATGCTGGCTATGCTTATTGAGTATGAAGACCTGAAGAAGTATGACCTTAGCAGCTTGCGGAGCATTGGTGTAGGTGGCGCTGCCCTATCATTGGGTTTGAAAGCAAAGGCCAAGCAGTTGATGCCCGGGTTTACCGCCGCTTCGGGATACGGTATGACTGAAACTGCTCCTTTCGTTATTACCGCTTTTGCCAAGCGCTATATGAGAAACTGGCCGAAGGAGGAACTGGAAAAGGTTAGGGCCAAAACAGGGCTGCCTGTTACCGGGCTTGAGGTTGACATTTTCGATGAAAATGGCAGGCCGGTGCCACGTGATGATGAGACGATTGGCGAGGTCGTGGTGAGGGGGCCGTGGATTATGGAGGAGTACTACAAAGACCCTGAGAAGACTGCTCAGGTATGGAGGGATGATGGGTGGTTCCACACCGGTGATGTGGCTAAGGTTGATGAAGAGGGCTACGTGACGATCATGGATAGAATAACGGATGTGATAAGAAGTGGTGCAGAGATGATCCCAACGGTATTGCTGGAGAATCTGACGTCGACAGCGGACTGGGTTTTGGAGGCGACCTATGTGGGTGTTCCCGATGCTAAGTGGGGGGAA
>CAZYLE010000196.1:0-3435 GCA_964648675.1 uncultured Dehalococcoidales bacterium | reverse complement strand
CCTTGTCGCCCTCGAAGAATGGGCAAGGTGCCGAATTTTAAAAATTAAAACAGTTTGCTCTTATGCGAAACAGAGCTAAAAAGTACCGGGAGCCGGCTCCTCTCCCGGGTGAAGACTGCGCCACTTCTCCAGGAGTTGCCCCTTCGTTTCCTTGTGGTCTGGGTCAGGGATTATAGCATCATCGATAGGACAAACCTCGACACAGCGAGGCTCTTCAGCGATACCGACACACTCAGTGCACTTCTTCGGATCAATCACATAGATAGTATCGCCCTCACTAATCGCTTCGTTTTTGCACTCTGACTCGCAAGCGCCACAACTGATACACTCTTCAGTAATCTTACGGGCCACTTTCAAACCTCCTTATTCATTATCGTTAGCTATAGTATTATAGTCGTCAAATTACAACAATCAATCTAAGAGAGTTTCTTACTGACCTCGCCTATCACCTCCTTTAACCCTACCGAGCATCCGGCTCAACGGCAAAGCTTATCCTTCATAGCAAGAGCAACATGCTCAGGAACGAGGTTATCTATACAGCCACCAAGCTTGCAGGCCTCCTTAAGAAGGCTCGAGCTAATGAATTGATACTCCAGGTTGCTCATAAAGCAGACCAGTTCCATGTCTGGAGCAAGTTTCTTGTTCATCAATGCCATCTCGAATTCCCTTTCGAAGTCGGAGCTCACTCTCAAACCACGCACCAGAACCTTGGCATTTACCTTCTTAGCGAAATCCACAGTGAGTCCAGAGTAAGCCTCTACGCGAACGTTAGGCAAATGAGCAACAGCCTTTCTCATCAGCTCCACTCTCTCTTCGGTAGTGAATAGCAGATCCTTAGGCGGGGCATCATAGACAGCAACAACCACCTGCTCAAAAAGGGAGGCCGCCCTCTCTGCAATATCAACATGTCCTAGGGTTGCCGGGTCAAAACTCCCCGGGTAGAGCGCGATAGCCAAAATGAACCCTCCTTATTAATATGCGGGATTTCACCATAACTACGAGAGGAAATTTCCATAAGTTAAACTTAGCAAGGGGTAATAAGAGCACTTCAATGTCAATATAAGAACACTTCGGCTCGGCACCTCTATGACCAAAGAGGCTTTGGCCGCAGATAAATCAGAAACAGTGGGTGTCTCGGTGGCTATCGATTCCAATGTGAGAAGAGTGCTCCTCGATTTATGTAGCAGAGACGAGGGCAAGAAACCCCTTTCGATGATCCACTCTATTCCCTCTTCTCCTTTACTGTAACAAAGCGCATTACTAAAAACAAACCTAATGCTAACATATTACACGGAGAATTCCGCTATAGTCAAGTGTACCTGCTAGTATTATATCATATCACCACAAGGGTTTCTTGACAAATAAGGGTTAAGACTCTTTACAAATAGCGTGATAACCTTTATACTATCTATAATAAAAGTATAATTCGATAGTTTAGCGGTATGTGACTGAGGGTTGTTAGCCTTCAGTCTTTTTTACTAGTGGCGGAAGGAGGTGGAGTATGCCTCAGAGTGAAACTTTCCTTACACCAGAGGGCCTGGCAAAGCTGGAGCAGGAGCTGGAACACCTGCGCACAGTTCGCCGCCCGGAGGTAGCGGAGAGAATCCAACGATCCAAGGAATTGCGCAGCGCTGTGAACTCCCCAGAATACGAGGAGGCGAAGAATGAGCAGGGCTTCGTGGAGGGGAGGATCTTCGACCTTGAAAACATCATCGCCAGCGCCAAGATCATTGATCCTGAGACTTTGTCATCGGATTCGGTACAGTTAGGGTCAACAGTGACTGTCCGCCATCGGGAAGGCAATGAAGAATACTATACTATCGTGGGAAGTGTCGAGGTAAACCCCAGCGATGGGAAGATCTCCAACGAGTCGCCGGTGGGAAATGCGCTGCTGGGCAAGCGAGTGGGTGATGAGGTTGAGGTGCCGGTGCCAGCAGGTACGCGCATACTGACAATCGTGGAGATCAAGTAGGATAATGGCTCGCATCGATGACATAATCCACCAGCGCCTGGAAAAGCTCCAAAGGATTCGCCAGCAAGACATCGACCCGTACCCACACCGCTACCATCGCAGCCACACTACGAAGGAGGCCATTGCTCTCTTTGAGCAAGGCCAGAACGCCCGGGTGAGCCTTGCCGGTCGTATCACGGCTTCTCGCCCTATGGGAAAAGCAACCTTCATCGATATCCGCGACTCTTCGGGAAAAATCCAGGTTTATTTCCGTAGCGATCAGCTTGGTGAGAAGTATGAATTTCTCAAGGAGTTCGACATCGGCGACATCATCGGGGTAAGCGGCAATCTCTTCAAGACACATACCGAAGAGATAACATTAGGAGCAACCGACTTCACCATGCTATCCAAGTCCCTACAGTCACTACCTGATAAATGGCACGGGCTTGTAGATGTGGAGAAGCGTTACAGGCAGAGATACTTAGACCTCATCTCCAATGAGGAGGTGAGACAGCTATTCTTGGTGCGTAGCAGGACAATCGCTCAGATTCGACGCTTTCTCGACGATAGAGGCTTCATCGAGGTGGAGACGCCTGTGCTCCATCCTATTCCTGGCGGAGCCAGGGCTCGCCCATTTGTCACTCACCATCACGCTTTAGACCAAGACCTATACCTCAGGATCGCTACCGAGCTCTATCTCAAACGGCTCATTGTGGGTGGCTTCGACAAGGTATATGAGATCGGGCGCATCTTTAGAAACGAGGGCATCTCTACCAAGCACAACCCTGAGTTCACCATGATGGAGAGCTATGAAGCCTATGCCGACTACAATGATGTAATGAAGATGCTGGAGGAGATGGTATCCCATGTGGCCAATGAGGTTATGGGCACAACCAGGATCGACTTCGCCGGGGATACCATTGATTTTTCGCCACCATGGCAGCGCATCACCCTTAGAGACGCCATTAGGGATGGCTGTGGCATCGATTTTCTCGAACATACCGATGCCCATTCACTGCGTGATGCGATTCGACAGCTAGGAATCGAGATTGAAGATACGCTCAGCCCTGCTTATCTCACCGACAAGCTGCTCTCTGCCATCGTGGAGCCAAAGCTTGTTCAGCCCACTTTCTTACTCGACTACCCGGTGGAAACATCCCCCCTGGCCAAGCGGAAGCAGGATGATAAGCGCCTGGTGGAGCGCTTTGAGGCCTTTGCCGGGGGAATAGAGATCGCCAATGCCTTCACCGAGCTGAATGATCCCGAGGAGCAGAAAAACCGTTTTGTAGCTCAAGAGGAATGGCGGATCCAGTTTGGCGACGAAGAGGCAGAGAGGTACCAGGCCGACTTCGTTCTCGCCCTGGAGCACGGCATGCCTCCAACTGGAGGGCTGGGACTGGGCATCGACCGGCTGATGATGCTGTTCACCAACCAGCAGTCAATAAGAGAGGTCATTCTCTTTCCTCAGTTGCGCACCAAGTAGA
>CAZYLE010000195.1:1456-3457 GCA_964648675.1 uncultured Dehalococcoidales bacterium | reverse complement strand
TTAGTATCATGATTAACCATACCATGAGTGTCACCTATGTATCTCAGCCTCCGCAATTACCCTTTTACAGCAGGTTCCACACTGTTTGGTGTGAAAATGTCAGTTGTTCGAAGCCTCAATGCCTTAGCACTAGCTAACCAAGGCAATGTTAATTCTGTGAAGATGAAGGCAAGTAATCATACACTACTTAGGTGCTGTTAATGCTGCTCTCAACGCCTCTTCAGTCTCCGGCCTTATGGCTGCCATCACCCGGGCATCGGCCTCAACAATGGTATCGCTTGTTGGTACCTGCGCCCCCTCTTTTCCAACCACGAGGCACATCAAGCTACCAGGAGGTATGGCGAGTTCCCCGATCCTTTTCCCTACAGCCTGAGAATCTTCGGGTATCTTGATCTCTACAACCTCCAAACGTCCGCCCTCAAGATCCAGGAGGTGAATTAGTGAATGAGTGGGCACTTCCTCTTCAATATGCTCCAAGATGACATTAGTACTGCTTACGGTGACATCAATACCGAGCTTTTTGAACAATTTTTCGTTCTTGGGGTTATTGATTCGGGCGATGGCACGTGCCACCCCGAACTTATGCTTTGCCACCTGGCAAGCAACTAGATTATCCTCATCCTCATCTGTCACCGCAGCAATAATGTCTGCCCTTTCTGTTCCCACTTCGGCAAGGGTTCTCGCCTCGCACCCGTCGCCCCGTGTAGCCACACTACCTAGCTGGTCACATATAAACTCGCATCTTTTAGCATCCTTTTCCAATACCAACACCTCATGCCCTTCACTTAATAGGGCAGCGGCCAGATAAAAGCCAATCTTCCCACCACCAACCACGATGACATACATTGAAGCCCCCTTAATCCAAAATCATATCCCTAAAGAGTCTTGCCCCTATTATTGTAGGGCTCATGGTTTGCAAACCTAGAGTGCTGTACATTTCTTGGCGAAGAGGGTCATAGATTCGGCAAACCACCTTGGACACATTGAAGATATGCTTCGCTATCTGTGCCGCCATCACATTGCGATTATCTCCCTGAGTTACGGAAACAAACACATCCGCATCTTCAATCCCCGCTTTCTTCAGCGTGTCCTCGTCGGTGCCGTCTCCCACCAGGGCAGTGCCACAGAAGTTCTCGGAAAGTCTTCTGAAACTATATTGGTCAATGTCAAGGACAGTTACTTTATGCCCATCTTCACAGAGCATTGACGCTAGCTGAGCACCAACCCTGCCGCACCCCATGATAACAACATTCATGCTCCCCCCCCTTCAATAGGCTCTCGCCAGAGCAAAACCCGACACGGGGCATTCTTGAACACATAGGGCACAGTGCTTCCCATGTCGAATTCACCGAAGCGCCTCTTATAGTCTGTACCCATAACAATCAGGTCGACACTTCGCTCCACTGCCTCATCGACAATAGCAGGTCCCACCTCACGCGCCTGCAGTAGCTCCGTTTCCACCGAACAATCAAGCGTATCCGCAATTGCCTCGGCATGAGCGAGCACCCGTTCCCCTTTCTGAGTATCTGTTTCGCTCTCGCCGTCTAACGGAAGAGACCGCTTTACCTCAATCACATAGACAACGTACAGCATCCCCTTGCTTTTCTTGGCCAAGGTGCAGGCAAGCCTAATAACCTCCTCATCCGCCTTGTCACCGCTAACCGGAACTAAGAACTTGATAAACTCCATAACCTCACTACTCAAGCACTTTCTTTAAATCGATATATTATAAATCTTTGCCTACAATCCTGGCAATGCCATTTTTCGCACTACTCAGTGGAGCCACCTCGCCCCCTAAGGCGCTTTATCTGCTCATCAATAAGCACATCTGTAGTATCTTTAAGTGTCTGTAGTTCATCCATAGATAGCCTCTCCAATTGCTCCAGATTATGCTCTATAGTTAAAATAATCTGTTTTTCCATTCGTTCTTTGCGCTTCATGAAATAGGAGGTGATGCTGGCGATTATCGTTCCCCAAAAAAGCACCACTCCAAGAATAGCC
>CAZYLE010000195.1:0-1446 GCA_964648675.1 uncultured Dehalococcoidales bacterium | reverse complement strand
ATATCGCGCCGACTACGTGCCCAGCCATAGTTACAGGTTTGTAGGGCGTGCCCATCGTTTCTACAGCTGCCAGGCTCCACCATAGAGCTTGGCCAAAGGTACTTACATGTTCGTTGACTCCATGCTCTGCAACATAAAAGCCAGCGGAGAAGACTATCCACAGAGTCGCGGTTACGGCGAGCATAGGCACAAGGGGTGTTTGAGTAATCATCACCCTAAGGAATGTAACAGCCTCTGGAACTCTAGGGCCAATTCTCAGCCTCGCCCTTGGCTTTATCTTTCTCCTAATCACCTCATCGCCTAGTCGAATCTTGTGCGCTGGCTCAAAAGGCCTTTCCTCTCCCATTCCTGAATACCCCCATTCTCTCTCTTTATGTCAGTTAATTCATTGGTCGGAAATTTTACTCTGGTCAACCCATCTTGTCAATTCGTGGCATTTTATGACCCAATTACTATGTGTTATAATATACGATGTATGATAGGCATCATGCCATATGTACTGCTCATAATTAGTGGTTGCCGGTTCTTGGCTTGGAGCCATCCATGTAAACTGGGATAGTCTGTCTATCATAAACCTAGGGCGAATGTGAGGAGGGAGTGTTATGCGAAATTTTTCAACTGTTGATCGAGATTACAGGCTATGGGTGTTGCTGCTACAGACGAGCGACGCGATATACAAAGCCAGGGAGAAGGAGTTGATCCCTTTGGGTCTCTCGGCAATGGCAGCCGCAGCCTTATTCGTCATCAAGCTTATTGGTGAGCGCGCAACGCCTGCTGAGATTTCACGGTGGATGTTCCGAGAATCTCACTCAGTCTCCGGACTGCTGGACAGGATGCAAGAGAAGGGATTGATTAGGAGAACCAAGGACTTAGAGAAGAAGAATCTCGTAAGAGTATCATTAACTGAAAAGGGGAAGCAAGCTTACGATTCATCACTGGACATAGAGGCTATTCATCGTATACTATCTTCCCTCTCTGATGAACAGCGCCAGCAGTTTGCAACATGTCTGGAGATATTGCGAAATAAGGCCGTCGAAGAGCTTAGAACCGAACGGGAACTGCCCTTCCCAGGACCACTGTCAACTGGTTAAATTTACGTGGCCAACAATGTTGGCGCAACGGTATGTTGGCTGCACAAATTAGTCCTGATCTCCGCTTACTCAATACCCACACGAATGGCATCGCTTCGATGCAGGGCTAATTGAAGCGATGTTCCCTTGCTATAGCGCTCCACAATCATCGCCTGTGTTTTTGGCTCCAGCCTATTCCTGGCCATGGCCTAATCGTTACAGCAACAACTCTTTTCCGCCGACAATCGATTTCTCATAACGGAGACGCCTCTTTGGAATTATGCCTCAAGCACTCGAATTCATTTAGATAGCCGCACGACAGACGAAATACACAGGGTTGACAACTATGGCTAGTTATGGTAAAAAATATATATTA
>CAZYLE010000194.1:0-3470 GCA_964648675.1 uncultured Dehalococcoidales bacterium | reverse complement strand
GGCAATGTGCCCAAGCTGGTGGGACAGTGGTTCCCGGTCAAGCAGATATACCTTGGCATTGCTCTGTTCACCACGTCGCTGGGGATTGGTCCATTCCTGGCGCTGGCTACCGGCGCCATGTGGGCTACCTGGTTCCAGGGTTTCCTTGTCATGGGGCTGCTCCTTGCGGCTATGTGTGTGGTGTGGGGTATCTGGGCCAAGGACAGACCCAAGGAATACATGGCGGAGGATGGCAAGACCATCGTCAACATCGGGTTCAAAGAAAACCTCGTCACCGTCTTTAAGAATAAACATGTCTGGCTGATCAGTGCGTCATACTGCCTGGTGGCGGCGGTGGTTGCCGCGTGGGTAGGCGGGCTGCCGCTGCTGCTGGTCCGAACCAAGGCAGTAGCGGGAGGAACAGCCGGGTTGGTGACGTCGCTTTCAGTAGTCGGGTACATTATCGGCATCGTGTTATGGGCCTGGGTGGCAGAGAGGTGGGGCTACATGAAGCCGGTCTACATGATTTGCATGGTCTTCTCTGCTATAACCGGCATGCTGCTGTATATACTCGCTCCTGGCCCGGGAATGTGGATACTTGGCATTTTCCCCGGGCTGTTCATGGGAGCGGGATACCCTCTGATAATGCAGATGCCGCTGCGAATTAAGGGGATCGGTCTCAGGTACGCCGGCAATGCTATGGGATTTATCACCATGTGGGGCCACGTGATTGCCTTCCTTATGCTGCCATACATGTTCACCCCTATCTGGGACACATTCGGTGCTATCTATGCGGTATGGTTACTGTTTTTCTCTCTGTGGCTGGCGGCGGCACTCTTTTATGTAGCGCCAGAGCTTGGCCGCAAGTATCTGGTCAGGGTGTTGAAGGAGGCAGAAGCGGCAAAGGGGGCGTCAACGTCAAGCTGAGCTTGTGCTCGTTTGCTACCGATGCCGGCATCCAATCCTCAGGCATATAGTGTTTGTGCCGAGGCGGCAAGAGGCTCTAGGTTTTAGAGCTATAGGAAGTTTTGAACGGCATGCGAGGGCGACGGTTTAGTTTTAGCTGTCGCCCTTTTTACGCTATGCGACCTGGTCAAATTGATAGTTGAAGCTTGACTTCTCTGTAGCGAATCCATATATATACGCTAAAAGGCGATTTAAATGAACTCAACGGGGTGATTGCTTTCAATAGATAGGTAATTGGTCAAGATGTCCAGGTCAATCGATGGCCGCAGGTTGGCCTAAAGCTATAGGGCCTTCTTCAGCGGGTTCTCTTGGAGATTTGACGGAAAGGAGGGTGAATTTGGCTGAGCAAATCACCTATCCACGGTATCGTTGGCTCATGCTGCTTCTGGTGTGGGCGCTTTTTGGCCTGTGCAACTTCAACAACATGATGATAGCGGTACGGGCCCACGACCTGATGCCTGCCCTGGGGCTCAACACCCAGCAGTTCTATCTCATCAATACAGCGACTGCTATTGCGCCCATATTTCTATGTCTTGTGGGTGGTATGCTGGGCGACCGCTTTGGCGTAAGGTGGATTATAGGGTTGGGGTCGATTATAGCCGCCGCTGCCGCGCTGTTGAGGTTGACCGCAACCGGCTTCTGGCCTTTCCTGATTTTTCAGGTTCTACTGGGCGCGGGTACCGGGTTTACCACTCCCAATGCCCCCAAGATAGCGGGTGTCTGGTTCCCGCCCAACCAGGTGTCGGTCGCCATCGGTTTGTTCATGACGGGCCAGGGTCTCGGTTTGGCGCTCGGATTCGCTTTCGGTGCGCTTTTCCCGACGTGGCAGAGCGCAATAATGGTCATGGGCTTACTGCTAGCGGTGGCGACGGCGGCCTGGCTTATCTTCGCCCGTGAGAAGCCAAAGGGCTTCGCGGAGCGCGGCATCGAGGTCGCCGGTGTCTCTTTCAGGGAAGGGATGTCACGGGTATGGCACGCCAAGAAGCGGTGGTGGCTAGGTGTCTGCGTTTTCTTAGTGATGGCAGTGACCATGTCGTATGTATATGGTCTGCCGCTCTTGCTTGAAGAGACCAAAGGCGTGTCTCCCGAAGCATCTGGGCTTGTCGTGTTCCTCGGTGTCATGGGCTACGTCTTTGGCACGGTCATATGGCCAATCTTATGTGAGAAAATTGGGGTGGTGAAGCCGTTCTTCGTAGCCTGTACCGCCATGGCTGGCCTATTGGGGCTGGTGACCTACATTATGGCTCCAGGCATCGGCATGTGGTTGTTGGCCTTCTTCCCCGGGTTCTTTATGGGCGCAGGCTATCCGATGATGTACCAGCTTCCGGTGCACCTCCGTGAGTTCGGTCCCCGCTACGCTGCCACACCTACCGGACTGATGGACGCAGTAGGAAACCTTGGTGTCGTGCTAATGTTACCGTTCATGTTCACGCCCATCTGGAATGCCGCAGGCCCTATCCCGGCCATGGTCTTCCTTCTTGTCGCCGTGGCTGGGGGAGGCATATTTTACCTGCTCCTGCCAGACACCGGCAGAAAGGCCAGGGAACGATGGGCCAGGGAGGAGGCAGAGTCACAGGCTACGGCAAGCTAAGCTTATTGGATACAGATGCTGTCATTCAATCCTGGAGCGGGTTATGTTTGTGTGATGGAGGCAAGTGGTTCCAGGATTCAAATTTTAGAGGTGGACAGCAGCTTAGGTATGTTCGAGGACGACGGTTCCGCTTTTGCCGCCGCTCTTCCTAATGAGGCGGATCTCGTCGATCCTCATGGTCTGGTCCACCGCTTTGCACATATCGTAGATGGTAAGGGCGCTTACCGCTACGGCGGTAAGCGCCTCCATTTCTACCCCTGTTTTCCCGGTGCACTTTACCGCGGCGGTTATCTTCACTCCGTCCTTGGCGAATTCGAAGTCCACTTTGACCTCATCGAGCATCAGCGGGTGGCACATGGGGATTAGATGAGAGGTCTGCTTCGCCGCCATAAATCCAGCCACCTGAGCGGTGGCCAGCACGTCCCCTTTCGGCGTTTTGCCCTGCTCTATCATGGACAGGGTTTCGGGCTTCATCCGTACTACACCCTTGGCTACTGCTTCCCGCGCTGTAGCCGGTTTTTCGCTTACATCGACCATCCGTGTCGGTTCCATTCAACCTCCTACCTGGCGCATCGCTCGCTGTTTCGGGCGCACCCCCTCTGCCAGGTGATGACGCTCCGGTTTAGCCGCCACAGCCTGTCGAATCAATTCCTTGAGTTCCTCGGGCGAAGCCCCGCGGCGCAAGGCACTTTTGATGTCTACCTCATAGTCGCTCAATAGGCAGGGGCGAAGCTTTCCGTCCGCGGTGAGGCGGAGGCGATTACAATTGAAGCAGAAGTGCTCAGTGATGGGGCTGATGAAGCCCACCGTCCCCTTTGCCTTCAGGAAGCGGAAATACTGTGCCGGACCGTTGCCATGACTCGTCAGGCAAGTCTCCATGGGACCCAAAGACAGGAGGCGCTCTTTGATTTCACTTGTGGCTACAAAATAAAGA
>CAZYLE010000193.1:0-3470 GCA_964648675.1 uncultured Dehalococcoidales bacterium | reverse complement strand
TAGCGGTGGGTTTCGCTATGCTACACCCTCCCTACTCATAATCGTACTTTCGTGAGAGTGTAGGGGGTGGAATGAAATGCAACCCACCACCTGTCCTGTTTTATGGAAAGTTAGATTGGGAAAACGAAGATGGGTATCACTGTAGCTTTGGAGACCTTGGGATGCAGGCTGAATCAGGCAGAGTCTGAAGCTATGGCAAGAGAGTTTGCCGAGGCGGGGTATAGCATTACTTCAGCTTTAGATGTCGCTGATATTTACATCCTCAATACCTGCACGGTAACCCATGTCGCCGATCGCAAGTCCCGCCATCTGTTGAGACTGGCGCGACGGAGCAATCCCCAAGCCCTCATTATCGCTGTCGGCTGCTATCCGCAAAGAGCACCCGATGAACTTGCCCTATTGGAGGAGGTTGATGTCGTTCTTGGCAACGGAGAAAAGGCTCGCATTCTAGAGGTTTTACAGGATAGGGTGATGATTGGCAGAGGGTCGCCCAGCCACGCTGTATCCACTCTTCGCACTCGTAGCATGGTAAAGGTCCAGGAAGGGTGCAACCAGTTCTGCTCATATTGCATCGTACCATTTGTCCGGGGCAGGGAACGCAGCGTACCCATTGATGAGATAGTGAACGAGGTCAAAGGGAGAAGTGATATAGGCTATCAGGAGGTGACATTAACCGGGACGCAAATCGGGGCCTGCAAGCCGAGTCTGGAGATGCTCGTGCGGCGCATCCTTACTGAGACCGATATTGGGCGGCTGCGCCTGTCTTCCCTTCGACCTCAAGACCTTACCCCATCGCTTATTGCCCTGTGGGATGATGACAGGCTATGCCCCCACCTGCATCTCTCCCTCCAGAGTGGGAGCGACTCGGTGCTGAGAAGAATGAGGCGGCAATACTCAACCGCCGATTACAAGAAGGCTGTAGCTAGGGTTAGAGAGGCAGTGCCGGATGTGGCGATAACCACGGACATTATGGTGGGCTTCCCCGGAGAAACGGATGGGGAATTTGAAGACAGCTACCGCTTCTGCCAGAGGATGGGGTTTGCCAATATCCACGTCTTCTCGTATTCGGAAAGGCCAGGGACCCTCGCCGCCGAGATGCCGCTAAAGGTTGCAGAAAAGGAAAAGAGTGTGAGAAGCAAGAGGATGCTTGACCTGGCAAAGGAGTTGGCCTGCCGCTTTCGCGAGCAGTTCTTGGGGCGAAGCATGACGGTGCTGTGGGAGAGGGAGGTGGAGATGGGAGTCTGGGTTGGACTCACTGAGAACTACATCAGGGTATTTGCCCGTAGCAACGAGCCGTTAATGAACAGGTTCACCCCCGCCAGGCTGGTCGGATGGCACAACAATGACCTGTTGGCTGTCCCCAAATTATCCTGATATTGAATAACAAATTCGTTCTTATCAGGAATTCCACTGCGGTTCTAGGCGCTCTTGATCCTTCCCTCAAATTTTTACTGAGTTATGCCTGCATTGCTGATGACGTGCAAACCCTAACGATACCTGGCTACTTCTCCTCATCCTTCAATTTTGATAGGTAAATAGCGCTGGTCTCTTCGATTCTGCCGTATTTCAGCACCTGGTTGATCAGCTCCTCGCTCCATAGGCCATTCTCAATAACCCGGGTAAGCGCCGTCGTATCAAGCTGCGATACCTCCATCCACTTGCCTGCCTGCTTTATTGCTTCGTTCAGTTCCTTCCGCTCATTCACACTCTTACCGGGGAACTTCAATTTATCGTCAAATTTGACCCTGACCTTGCGGTCGCTGCCTTTGATAACCTCCACCCCTTCCCGTCTAGCATAGTCGATAATCGCCTCTTTCACTTTGTCCATCTCCTCGCCTATTTCCGAGGCCTCTTCTTTGAGCTGGGCATACCTGTTAACCAGGACAACCCCGGGTTCATTGAGGTATTCATTAGCTGGCAGGGCTTCCACTTTGACGAAGTGCTTGCGCAGCGGACACAGGTCGGGGTACTCGCACCAATCACACAGGCCAGACTCTCTAGGCTTGAAATCATCGGTAGCTTCTATCTCGTCAATTGTCCTGATAGTGTCCCCCACCAGCCTGGAGATCGCCTCCTCGGAGCGTGACGAAACCAGCTCTTTGTCGAAGGCAAGATAGTGCCACACAAGCCTGATATTACCGATATCCGGCCATTTCTGCTGAACACCGATGTGGTATAGACCCAGTTGCCTATCGATATCGGCATCCTGTTGGCTGGGCAGGTAGGCTGAAGTCTTGTAGTCATGTATCTGGTAGACATTGCCCTCGGCGCGTGACAGGCGGTCGATGTATCCCATCAGTTTGTATCTATCATCATCCAGTGAAAAGGTTATCCTCATCTCGGTGCTTATGGTTATGTCCGAGTCAAATGGTGCATACCGCTTATAGTAGGTCTCTATCATTCTCTCGCCCAGGGCCTTGTAGTGGTCCTGTGTTAAGTCTTTCTTGGTGATAATAATTGAGTCATGCCAGTTCTGCTGCCAGATATTATCGTAGTACGAAAGCAGCTCATCCAGCGTATCTACCTTGGTAAGCCGGGCGTCGTCATAGCACTTCTTCAGTGTGTCATGAACGCGCGTTCCGACGAACGCTTCAACGCCTTCAATGTCCCGCTTGATCTTGTCCCGATAGCAAAGCTTGTACTTCAGCGGGCACTGTTCATACATGCTCAGTTGTGAATGCGAATAAGTAGCCATGTTAACACCTTATTCTAGTGGTTCAACTGGTGGTATTAAGTCTCTTGCTCGTTCCACTGTTTCAGTGGCGACAGAAACAAGTAATCTCTCCCTCAGAGTCTTTAGATTTACCACATCTTCTCTATTGTATTCCAACAGCAAAGCAAGGGCGTTCTCGTCGCCATAGTTCCGGTACCTCCACCACAGTATTACTGCGTCAAATCCATCGATACCGGTTAGCTGCCTGGGAATACCCAGTTGCCGCTCCACTGCTTTGAAACCACCATAAAGGCCCTTTCGCCAGCAGTCATACATAAGGTCGTGGTGGTGATATATGCAGGCCAAGGCTACTTCCAGACAGGTATGTATGAAAGGAAGGTCGAACCGGCTGCCATTATAGGTGAAGATCGTGCCCACACCATCCAGAGCCCCAAGTATATTATCTCTGGTTACGGCGTCGCCCACCAACTGCACCAGCCGGCTGGCTCTGCCATCCACGAGATAGATGCCGATTACGGTTATCTCGTTATAATACCGCGACAGGCCAGTGGTCTCGATATCCAGGTAAGCGTCGTACATTATGTTATTCCATATAATATCTTATCAATGCCTTCTCTTAAAGGGCTTATCATTGTGCACAGGTAAAATCCCCCTTGCCCCCTTTACAAAAGGGGGAGAAGTTGGCAAAGATGAGCTTCGAGGCTCTCATTGTAAGGTGGCATAATCCCACTCGCACACTACATTGGCCCAATAAATTGGGCAACTACATTTTTCAGCTCTCCTGATGCTTGTAGTT
>CAZYLE010000192.1:0-3489 GCA_964648675.1 uncultured Dehalococcoidales bacterium | reverse complement strand
AGCTGGTTGAGGGGCTGGAGCGCGGCTACCGGCACCAGACGCTGCTGGGGGTCACCGGCAGCGGCAAGACCTTCACCATGGCCAACATTATCGAGCGGGTTCAAAGACCCACCCTGGTGATGTCCCACAACAAGACACTCGCCGCCCAGCTCGCCACCGAGCTGAAGGAGTTCTTCCCCGAGAACGCGGTGGAGTACTTCGTCAGCTACTACGATTACTACCAGCCCGAGGCCTACATCCCCCGCACCGATACCTATATCGAGAAGGAGATAGATATAAACGAGGAGATCGACAAGCTGCGCCACGCCTCGACAAGGGCACTCTTCACCAGGAGGGATGTGGTCGTCGTGGCCTCGGTATCCTGCATCTATGGCCTCGGCTCGCCCGAGGAGTACCACGCCTTTGTCGTCAGCCTGGCTAAGGGCCAGAAAACAAAAAGGGACCGCATTGTGCGCCAGCTAGTCGATATGCAGTACGAAAGAAATGACATCGACTTCACCAGGGGCAGGTTCCGCATCAGGGGCGATACGCTGGAGATTCAGCCTTCATATGAGGAGGTGGCGGTGCGGGTGGAGCTGTGGGGGGACGAGGTGGAGCGCATCATGGAGGTCGACCCGCTGACCGGGGAGCTGCTGGCGGAGCGTGATTCCATAGACATCTACCCGGCAAAGCACTTCGTAACCTCGCACGATAAGCTCATGGCGGCCATCGAGGATATAAAGGTCGAACTTAAGGAAAGGCTCAAGGAACTCAAGGGACAGGGGAAACTGCTCGAGGCGGCCCGGCTTGAGGCGAGGACAAACTACGACATCGAGATGCTGCGCGAGGCGGGCTACTGCAACGCGGTGGAGAACTACTCGAGGCATCTGGCGCGACGTCCCGCGGGTAGCCCGCCATGGACTCTGCTCGACTATTTTCCCGATGACTTCCTCGTTTTCGTCGACGAATCGCACATGACCCTGCCCCAGGTGCGGGGCATGTACCACGGCGACCGCTCGCGCAAGGAGACGCTGGTGGAGTACGGCTTTCGCCTGCCCTCGGCGCTGGACAACCGCCCGCTCAACTTCTCCGAGTTCGAGGAGCGCATCGGCCAGGCGGTCTACGTCTCGGCGACTCCCGGCCCTTATGAGTATGAGCACAGCGAGCAGATAGTGGAACAACTAATCAGGCCCACCGGCCTGCTCGAGCCCTCGGTGGAGATAAAGCCCACCGAGGGACAGATCGACGACCTCATGGAGCAAATAAGGGTGTGCGTCGAGCGGGGGGAGCGCTGTCTGGTCACCACCCTGACCAAGAGGATGGCGGAGCAACTGGCCGATTACCTCAAGGAGATGGGGATAAAGACCCACTATCTGCACTCTGAGATCAATACGCTGGAGCGCGTCGAGATTCTGCGCGACCTGAGGCTCGGCGTCTATGATGTGGTGGTGGGGATCAACCTGCTGCGGGAGGGGCTGGACCTTCCCGAGGTGAGCCTGGTGGCAATCCTCGATGCCGATAAAGAGGGATATCTGAGGTCGAGAGACTCACTCATCCAGACCATGGGGCGGGCCGCTCGCCATATTGAAGGGCATGTTATAATGTACGCTGACACCATAACCCGCTCAATGAAAGCGGCCAGCGAGGAGGTTTGGCGGCGGCGCAATATACAGACGGCATATAATGAGAAGCATGGTATCACTCCACAGGGGATTAAGAAGGCAATCAAAGATATTACCGATAGAGTGAGGGTTGTAGCGGAGACTCGCATACCTTATACTACTACTACTCTCCCAAAAGATGAGATGCTACGCTTGATTAAGGACCTGGAATCGCAGATGAAGGTAGCGGCAAGAAATCTCGAGTTCGAGAAGGCGGCACTACTAAGGGACCGCATCATCGAGCTGAGAAAGGAGATATGCTGATGACTATCGCAGTGCAAGACTTTCGCGAGCGTATGGAAGACAAACAGAGTGTGTTTAAGACAGAGGTTCTTGGAGTCAAACAGATGGGCTGGTGGAGAGACGATCCCTACCCTCACATTTTGCCTGAGGACTTCTGGTCACTTAACCTGTGGGAGGAGATATCCTACAAGGCAATCCAATACTTCGCCCAGTCGGAGATCGCCTGGCATGACCAGAAGAACAATATGCTGAGTTCACAGGTTATGTCGATAAATATCTTCTTCCCACTAAAGCAGCACCTCGAACTCCTCAAATCCTGGCTTTCTCGCTACTACAGCGATATAAAAAGCGTGAATGACCTTGATTTTGAATACATCGGCCCCAAGAACAGGAACTACTTCAATGAAAGAGGTGGACGCGGTCAAAACAGAACAAGCTCTGACATATCCATCATATGGGAGGATAAAGACACGGGAAGAAACATGCTTCTCCTCGAGTTCAACTTCACTGAGCCTAACTTCGGTGAGTGTAGCCAGTTGAATAACCCTGATCGGCAGCGCTGCTTCTCACCGCGCCGGGTCGTCCACTCTCCACACACACAATGTCATAAGGCACAAGTAGGGCGTACCTACTGGGACAGGATACTGGCTGAAGACAGCCCCTTCCGCCGGAACTACCTGGTGGCAGCGAACTACTGCCCGTTTCGCTACGATTTTTATCAGTTAATGCGCAACCAACTCCTGGCTCACTGCATCGAATCGGACCACGCTGCTGGCTTTCAACGAGTAGAATTTGGGGTTATGTATCACGCCGACAGTGACCTATTGCTGAGAATGTCCCACCCCTTCGCTGGAGAGCGCGACCCACTGAAGGCATGGCCCAGTCTGCTGAAGAACCCAGATATTTTTCATGCCTTTACGGTGCAGGATTTTCTGGATTCTATAGACAAGAGTTTGCCTGAAGAGCTGGTGGGCTGGCGCGCATATCTCAAACAGCGGTATGGCGTATAATACCTAACACTAACGGAAACCCAGGGCGATCAAGTGGACGAGGAGACGAGGCAGGAGCGCCGTGAGAAGCGCAAACGGAAGGAACGGGAAAGGACTCCTCAGCATGGTAAGAGCCTGGCCCGGGTCTATCGGGACGCCATTCTCAAGCGCCTGAGAGGCAAGTCAAAGTAGCTGAACATGTTTATCTCTCTTCCTTCTTTCCGTCCTCTTCCTTTTCCTTGAGAGGAATCTCCACCGCCCTTGAAGGGAGATACTCTCTGAGATCCATCAGCTTGTCGGCGAGATAGCTTTGAACTTGAGCCATGTCCTTCGACAGTGTGAGGGTGATACGGGAGCTATAGCGTCCCATGCTGCGAAACTTCTCATAGCGGGCTTCGACCAGGTCGTCGATAGAGGAGCTGCGGACCTGAACCATCTCGCTTACTAAAATCCTCTTGAGCTGGCGCGCTGCCTCATCCGGGTCAATATGGGCACCGCCTTTAGGCTCAGGCACTATAACATCCACCACGCCAAGCTCTTTGCAGTCCTGAGCAGTGAGCCTCAAGGCAGGAGCCACCTCCTCTGCCCTACTCTCGTCCCGATAGAGCAGTGAGGCT
>CAZYLE010000191.1:3041-3602 GCA_964648675.1 uncultured Dehalococcoidales bacterium | reverse complement strand
CTCGCAGCGCTCTTTCCCCGTCTCCACAAATATTTCTTCTCTGGCGGCGTGGTCTTCAACCAGATGGCTTATCGAATATACCCTGCCCTTCCAATGAGGCTAGATCTCTACCATTACTCTATCACCTTCGACCTTCACCTGGTATACCTTGATTGGCCGGGGTGGCTTGAGCGCTTTGCCCACCGTCGAAATAATCCCTGTTGTCTTCAACCACCGGACTACCTGGCCATTGCTGAGGTCAAACTGAGAGCCGTGTCGGGGGCAGGTGACAACTGTTCCTTCCAAGCTCCCTTCGGAGAGCCTCCCCCCCATATGGGGACAGCGATTGTCAGCGGCGTAGTAGCGGTCGCCAATCCTGGCGAAAAGGATCTCGCGCTTCTCAATAGCGACCTGTTTCATGGTTCCTTTAGCGAGCTCTTCCCTCTTACCCAATTCCATCCAACCACTCATTAGACTGACCTCCTCATAATAGCGATCATGCACTGGCTCCATTTTTGCCCCAGCACTGTGAGCCTTTCTGGTTCTTGTGAACGGGATGCTGCCTGCGATCGGCTGCAGATC
>CAZYLE010000191.1:0-3031 GCA_964648675.1 uncultured Dehalococcoidales bacterium | reverse complement strand
AGCCTTCATTTTCTCCTCTTGGAGCAAATCGCTGAATACCTCAGCGTGGTATACTTCGTGATCCCTGATTCGGATGAGAAGCTGCTTCAGGTCAGGGTCTTTCATCTCCTTGGCAGCGCGGTCATATTCGGCGGCTACCTCCCGCTCGATCTTTATATCCGCCTTCAGCATGTTGGCCGTCTTTTTTGAGCGGTCGACCTCGGTATGCTCAATCCTGGGAGCGCCTTTCTTACCTACCATCTCCTCGGACAGCCATCCCAGGTGCTGCATCTCGTTTATGGCCTGATCCTGCATCTCCTCCTTGACCTCCTCATTGGGTGTCATATAGGAGTGGAGAAGGTACTGGAGGATGACGGTATACTCGTGCTCGATACCCCAGTTAAGAACCTGGGCTACTTTATCCTGCCGAGAGCCTCTCAAATCCTTAGCCCCCTCCTTCTTAGCCTTATCGGCAAAGTGTTGGAAGTCACCGTGATGGGACTTCTCATCGGAAAGGATTCGGTTTAGCAGTCGCTTGATCTTAGGGTCAGCTATGGCCTTGATATGCTCCTGATACATAGCTATGGCATCCTCTTCCTGAAGCACGTCGTTTTTCATCCATTCGGACACAGAGGTGCCGCCCATGCGCATATCCCCCCGGTCAAGGCTGGGCGTCCCGCCGAGGCTGACTATGGTCTCGGCGAGCCAGTCGAAGTGCCGCATCTCCTCTCTGGCGATGGCCTCGATCTCGCAAGCCATCTCACCTTCACCCATAGCATAGGCATGGGTCAGATATTGGATGATGGCGGCATGCTCGCCCTCGACATCCTTTTTGAGCAAATCAATGACGTTGTGCTTCACTGTTCCCTCCTTTTCATATTTTTGCTCCCAAGAGCAGCACTACGAACTCATTCTAGAGCTAGAAGTTCGACCACCGCTGAGATCTTTGGAGTTCGGTGTCCGAGCCGGGATTCTTACCCGACTATAGAGGTCCCTTTACGAGGGAACGGTTAGGCAGAATAGGGGTGGTTGCAGCGCACCGCGACAAAAATCTACAAGAACAGGATATACGACTATCGGTGTGGTGTCAATGTGAGACTTGGAAGCAAGGTGTTGAACCGTTGACCGTGAGGGTATCGTAGAGTATAATGCGGACAAGGGCCGATAGCTCAATGGCAGAGCAGGCGGCTCATAACCGCCCGGTTCCAGGTTCGAGCCCTGGTCGGCCCACCATGTTGGACAAAAGGCACAACCTCTTCAAAAAGGTTTGAACCGATTTAGTGATGAACACCGCCGCTTAACAAATCCAGGAGTTGTTCAGCTTAAGTTACCCTTCCGTCGATTGCTCAGGCATGAACAACCTCTGTCCACTGTCAGTTCAGTGAGTAGATTTGCTTCTTTAACCTAGACCAGGCGCCTGCGGAACAGGATGGTTGCAATCCCCATCATAACCACGGCGACTCCTACAAGTATGATAAATGACTTGACAAGGACAGCACCATCGAAGCCGGTAGTCATCAGAGTGCGGATACCATCAGCGGCATAGGTAACCGGGTTGTACTTGGCAATCGCCTGTAGCCAGCCCGGCAGCATCTCCATTGGCATCATGGCACTGCTCAAAAACACCAGGGGCAGGGTAAAGAAGTTGATCACCATAATGAAGAGTTGGTGATTTCTCACCCGGAGGGCTAAGATGTTGGAAAGCCCGGCAAAGCCGATAACCATTAGGACAACAATGACCATAGCGGTGACGAATCCGGCAAAGCCGGTGGTGAAGCCTGCCCCCATTGCGAGTGCAAGAAGCACGATTATAATAGTTTGAACCACCACCCGGATCACGTCTCCACCGATCCGTCCCATTATGATCGCGTTTCGGTTGACTGGTGTCACCAGCATTTTGTCAAGGTAGCCCAGGTCTATGTCCACTAATGTCCCCATCCCGGAGAAGGTCGCCCCAAAGAGCGAGGTCATCACAATAATCCCTGGAGCAAGAAATGCCAGATAGTTCTCGGTCGGGAAGCCAGGAATAGCCGCCACATTCTTAAACAACTGGCTGAACAGGAGCAACCAGATAATAGGTTGCACTAGAGACATTCCCCAGACCATTGGCACACGCACGGAATTGCGCAAATTCCGTATAAATAGATACCAGGTATCAAGCATGGCATCCATCTATTGTTTCCTCCCTCGCATCTTCTTGAAGCGCTCACGGAACTGCTCGGCAGTGCTTGCCTCCCTATCACGAATGGTGTAACCGGTATGCTTCAAGAAGACGTCATTAAGGGAGGGGCGGGAGAGAGTCAATGTTTTCATTGGAATCCTCTTCTCTCCCAGAAGCGCTACTATCCTGGGTATGATTTCCTCTCCCTTCTCCACATAAACAGCAACGCTATCTGCTAAAGTTTCAATGCGCTGGATATAAGGCTGGCTTTGAAGGGCTTGGGAAGCACTCTCTATCAGGGATACTTCCCCGACTAGACTCTCCTCCGAGAAGCCTATGTTGATACGGTCACTCCCTATTTCGGCCTTAAGCTCCTGGGGAGAGCCAAGAGCCTTGATCTCCCCGTAGTCGATTATGCCCACGCGGTGGCAGAGCTCATCAGCCTCCTCCATATAATGGGTGGTGAGAAATATGGTTATTCCCTCTTTCTGGTTTAGATTACGAAGGTAACTCCATACCTTGGCCCTGGTCTGTGGGTCTAGCCCCAAGGTTGGCTCATCCAGGAACAGCACTTTAGGTCTGTGGACCAGTCCCGCGATCAGGTCGAGCCTTTTGCGCATCCCCCCGGAATAGGTTTCAGCCAACCGTTTTGCATCCGCAGTAACATCAACCAACTCTAGCAGTTCATCCACTCTCTGGCGCAGAAGCTTGCCATCCATGCGATGCAGGTGGCCTTGAAGCATCAAATTCTCTCGTCCTGTAGCCTTATCATCCACGCTGACGTCCTGGGCAACATACCCGATGACGTCGCGCACCTTGCTAGGTTCCCTCAACACGTCATAGCCCGCCACCGCTGCTCTGCCGCTGGTGGGCTTGAGCAGGGTGGTGAGG
>CAZYLE010000190.1:0-3621 GCA_964648675.1 uncultured Dehalococcoidales bacterium | reverse complement strand
GGGGTCACTCTCGAAATTCTCCGCCACAATCCGTGCCAGCCTGGCATAACGCCTGGCCCACCGTATGGCCCCCTCCAGCGCGATTAACATGGCTTCCCAGGTACGAATCTTCTCATATTGGAAAGCGGAATCGGGGGTGGTCACGCTCATCATCTTCTCCCTCATAACCTCCTGATTCTTCTCAATCTCCGCTATGAGGTCCTCGAAGCCGCGCTCCCCCTTCATTATGTACTCATAGTTTACCCCGGCATAGCCGCCATAAGAGAAGACCGGGGTGCCCCAGCAAATCTGGCCACCCATGACCTTCATGGTACCCTCGGGCTCCATGGTCCTGATGAATTTCGCCATCGAGCCATACATGAACTCCCAATCGTTGATCTCCGCCAGTATCTTCAGATTCTCCTCGATTGGCTCAGGCGTGGTATCCGGTTCGCTGTATGCCATTGATGGAACGGACCTCATTGTATTCGGGGCGCTCCCGAGATAACCGACAATCTGCGAGTGGTCAGTAATGAAGATCTGGATGTTATCCAGCACATGGGCAAGATCCTTGGCCCTACCCAGGCACGACGGAAAGTCACCCACCGTAAACTGCTCAGATTCGAAGAAAAGCTGGTTGGTTTGCATACAGGTCTTAAGGCCAGGAGAAAAGGTCCCCCCTATCAGACCCTTTTTCCATATAGACTTTCTCAGGTAATCCAACCGCTTCGACCTCTTCTTCTCCGCCGCCCACCACCACGCCCTTTCCTTCTCAAGCTCCTCTAAAGGCTTATCTGGCGCTCTACTTTGCTCTGCTATTATCTCTGCCATTTTTTGCCTCCTTCTATTTAGATTGACGTCCATGGAATTCGTGCCATTCTTTGTTGCACCACCACCTTTCTTCAGTCGCCTCGAAACCAACTACGCGGTGCTTTTAAAAAATAACGCAATCTGAAACGCGCGCAGCGGGCTTTCGACTACTTTTTCACGAATATCAGTTACAATTCGCTTGGCCCCGAATTTCTCACTTTAAGAATGAAGATTGCTCAGGGCTCTGCCGTCATCTCTTCTGAAACGATGAACACTGCGAGGCGTCCGCATCCCCCGCCACACGCTTCGCCATCCAGTACTCCTGCCTGGCGTCACGTCCCCTCAATACACAATCCCCTTTATTCTCCTCATCTTCTATTTGAAAGTAATTTTTGCATTCACTGCAGGTTGGCATTTCTCAATTCTTCCTGAACGGTTCTTCTCCACCATTTTTGGCTCTTCTTACACCCAAGCTCGGGCCTTGTAGCGAGCCTACTTTTGCTTGTCAAATGCTTGCTTCATTGGTCTCACTATGCGGCGATAGCGCGGATCGGCAGTCTCCGTGGCGTCGGTGTCGATAAACTCCCGCTCGTCATAATACTTACACTTGGCAGCATCCCTGAGCCCGTGGGTGTGGTATGCCATTTCACCCTCCAACACAAAGATCGGCGGTTCCTTTGCAATATCGGAGCCGTACCTCAAAGTATCGCAATTGCCCGACCCACTCAGGTCGTAGGGGGTTTCAAGAAAGTGGGTACATTTGGTACAGGCCTTTTCAGGCATTCTATCTCTCTCTTCTACGCTCTTTCCCACTAACTGCTCGCGCCCTCCCCTTTGACGCTGCTCCAACATTTGGGCCCATTCATCTTCTTTTGATCTCGCCATGTCATTCCTCCCTTCTGAACAAAAAAGAGTCATCCAACTTTGAGCTAATTATGTGCGGTAAATTAAATACGCGGTACTATATCGCCATGTCACCAACCACAGGAAATAAGAATATATGAAATCACTTATGCAGCAGAACCAATCGCCTGCTTTCTAAACGATCTCGACCCAAATTACAGCACTGATAGGCCAAACTGTCGTATATATTCTATTACAGCCGTTATAAACTCTTATGGGTGATTTAGCTATCAACCAAAGACAATTTGGGCCCCCCGATTATACGGGGGGCCCGAAATACTCATTTAGCCTAGCCCTTGCACCGTCCTCTGGATGATGTTGTCCTGCGTCTTGCGGCTGATGTCCACAAAGTGGGCACTGTACCCCGCTACCCGCACGATCAACTCCTGATACTTCTCCGGCTCCCGCTGCGCCGCCCGCAACGTCGCATCATCTACCATGTTGAACTGCACATGGTCCAGCCCCAGGTCAGCCCACGTCTTCATGTACGCCTTCCATAGCTGGTACCCCTTCTCCCCCGCTAGCTGCGTCGGCGATAACCTCTGGTTCAACAGAAACGCCCGACCATCGCTGATGTGGTTTATCTTACCACACGACTTCAATACCGCCGTCGGCCCCTTCTTGTCTAGCCCAGGCCCAGGCGAGATGCCCCCATCATATAGCGCATCGCCCAGCCTCCTCCCATTGGGTAGCGCCCACACCCATGCCGAGAAGTGTATGTTGCCGCTTACATTCTCCGGCAGCGCCGGCCACGTATTCCCCGCCGGGTCCTCCATCTCGTGGGAGTGCTTCGCCACATCCTTCAAACACCGCACCATTATCTCATCTACATAATCGTCATCATTGCCCCACTTGGGAGTGTTCTTGACAAAGTCAAGCCGCATCGCCTCATAACCATCCCAGTTAACCTCAAGAGCGTCCATCAACTGGTCCATGGTGTACTTCTTCTCATCAAACACCAGCTTCTTCACCGCCGCCAGGCTGTCTATATTCTCCACCCAGGTGAAGAAGGTCACCCAGCTATTGCCGCGCTCCCCCTTCGGCTCAACTATGTCGTATCCTCCCTCCACCGAACGCTGTGACATGCTGGAGTAGAAGGGTCGGTGCAGTGTTTCATGGTACTGGCGTCGCCCCCAGTTGATCACCCGCACCAGTGTATCCATTATCCAGCATATCTGAGCGTACCACGCCTCATACAGCTGCTCAAAGTCGGTGAACTTGCGCGCATCCCCCGTGTGCGGCCCCATCTGCATCTTCATCACGTTGTCAAAGCCATCAAACATCGCATACTCTATCGCCTTGGCGGTGTTCGCCGTCGCCGACGCCATGCGGCACGGCTGCAACCCGTGCTTCGTCGACGGATTCGGCGACATGCACGCCTGGTGCACCCAGTTCCTCATCTCCTCCAAAGGATGACCATGCCAGTGCATCCCATTGTTGATCAAAACCGGGTCATTGCGGATGCTGGGATACCCCAACCCATGGCGTATACACTCAAACACCTCGCGCATCACCTCGTCCTTCACCTGCGGATGCCAGCGGAAGCCAAACGTCGGATTGGCCGTCCGCACCAGCCTCGCCGCCTGCAGGAAGGCCCTGGTGCAGCCATTGCATGCATCGGAGCCATCCTCGTTCACCCCACCCAGCGTCCACACATAGGTGCCGGTTATCCCCTGCAGCCCCTCAGCCAGCCACCTCACACCTAGCGTGCCCACCTCGGCAGCGCGGATCAAGCGCTCCCCGACCAGCTCGACCGCCTCATCATGGGTTATCCGCTTGTCGATGTTCACATCCTTGTTGTAGTACGGCCAGTTCCAGTAGTCGGGCCGCGACGGCCACGCCCCTTCAAACTGCTCGGTCCATAAGCAGACCTGCATGAAGCAGTCAAGCTGCAGCGATTCCTGCAGCGTCCGCGGAGGCTCTTCGGGA
>CAZYLE010000189.1:0-3669 GCA_964648675.1 uncultured Dehalococcoidales bacterium | reverse complement strand
GTTATCGAAGGTAGGGGCGTTCAATTGAACGCCCCTACTCATCGTTTCTGTTGCTAAGCTCTGGCGAAGACCTTTTCCGGCTGCCACAGACTCTTTTCTGGGATGAAACGCAGCACTGCGAGGAACCGCCCGTCAATGGAGTATGCGCGGCAATAATCTATATCTTCACCCGCAACTAGGGCTAACTGCTGACCGTTTCTAATGGCGTTCTCCTTTTCCCTACTGACTATAACCGCCATCCAATGCTCTAGCACCATATCCATAGGGTAAAGTATGTCCTGCCAGTGATTACGCCGGAAGGAGGCTTCAAGCTGAGGGATGGTGAGACTATCGTCAATATCGAAGAGCCCGCTCCTCAAGCGAACCAATTCCATGATGTGGGCGCCACAACCAAGGGATTGGCCAAGGTCGTGAGCAAGGGAACGAATATAGGTTCCTTTGCCACACTCCACCGCGATAGTGCAAAGAGGAGGCTGCCAATCCATGAGCTTCAGGTGAAAGATATCGGCCCTTCTCGGCTCTCTTTCTACCTCGATGCCAGCGCGGGCAAGATCATAGAGGCGTTTCCCTCGGTGCTTCACGGCGCTATACATAGGGGGTTTCTGAAGAATGGAGCCAATGAAAGAAGGGAGTGCTCCTTCCATCTGCTCCCTGGTTATGTAGGATGGATCAACCTTCTGCGTTATATTACCATCCGCGTCGTAGGTATCGGTGGTTACGCCCAGCTCAATCTTAGCCAGATAGATTTTATGAGCCTCTACAATAAATGGAATCATCCTTGTTGCCTGCCCAAGGCAAACCGGTAAAACCCCCGTTGCGCCTGGGTCAAGCGTACCGGCATGCCCGACACTCCTCTCCTCGCTCAGTCGCTTCACTATTTTGACCACCTCGAGCGAGGTCATGCCGGCGGGCTTATTGAGGTTGAGGATGCCGTCAATGCTCAACTTACTCTTCGCTGACCTGCTTCATCAAATGGAGGACTTCAGCCCCCCGCTCCATGGAATTGTCCAGATGGAAATCTAGCTGGGGCATGTGACGTAGGGATAGACGCCCCCTCATCTCTCTATAAAGGAAACCCGACGCGGAGGCTAAACCTTCCATTGCCCCTTTCTTCTCCTCCTCGCTTCCCATAATACTGATAAAAACCTTGGCATATCTAAGGTCTGCCGAGGTATCTACCCTGGTCACCGTTAGAAAGCAACTAAGCCTCGGGTCTTTAACCTGGCGTTGAAGAAGCTTGCTTAGCTCCTCCTGAATGAGGTCATTTATCCGCTCAGTGCGTCTGGTCACTGCCTTTCCTTTCCATAGAATTCGATTATGTCGCCGATTTCAAATTCTTCAAAGCCTTCAATGCCCACTCCACACTCAAAGCCAGCGACGACCTCTCTAACATCATCCTTGAAACGCCTCAAACTAGAGATACTAGATTCGAACACCTCCTCGCCATTCCGCATGATTCTGGCTATTGCGCCTCGGGCTACTTTGCCATCGGTAACATACATCCCCGCTACCTTACGTCCTCGGACGGAGAAGGTTGCCCGCACCTCAGCATGTCCCTCTACCACTTCCACGTAGGTCGGCTCAAGCATCCCTTTGAGTACCTTCTCCACATCGTCTACCAAGTTGTATATTATCTCATAACAACGGATATCTATCCCTTCGCTATCGGCAAGTTGCCTTGCTCCGGGCTCGGGGCCGGTGTTGAATCCAAGTACCACACCGTTGGAAGCGAGAGCGAGGAGCACATCCCCCTCAGTAATGCTTCCACTATTGGAGTGGAGGACATTGACTCTAACCTCACCTACGGAAAGGCGCCCCAAGGAGGTTTTTATCGGCTCAATGCTTCCCTGCACATCGGTCTTCAGTATGATGTTAAGCTCCTTCATACTACCATCGCGGATCTGGGCGGAGAGTTCACTTACGCTAAGGGCTCTGAGCGGTTTTGCGGCGGCAAGCCTTTTCTCCTCCTGGCGCTTTTGCACCAGGTTACGCGCTTCCCTTTCACTGGCAGTCACGGTGAGGATTTCACCAGCCTGGGGCACACTGCTAAAACCCAGGACCTCGACCGGCGTTGCTGGCCCTGCTTTTCTCAGGCGCTTGCCCTTGTCGTCGGACATCGCTTTCACCTTGCCCCAGGTATCACCTATGTAAAAGGTATCGCCCACTTTTAGCGTGCCTGACTGTACAAGAACGGTTGCCAGCGAACCCTTAGTCTTGTCCAACTTTGCTTCAATGACTACACTCACAGCCCTCCCCTCCGGGTTGGCCTTGAGTTCCTCTAGCTCGGCAACGATGAGCAGGTTCTCGAGAAGTTCCGAGATCCCTTCCTTCTTCTTTGCTGAGACCGGGACGCAGACCACATCGCCACCCCAGTCCTCGCAAAGCAGCCCCAGGTCGGCAAGTTGTTGCTTCACTTTTTGCAGGTTAGCATTTCGTTTATCAGTCTTGTTGATGGCGACTACGATAGGGACATCGGCAGCACGAGCATGGTCGATAGCCTCAATTGTCTGAGGCATCACTCCGTCATCGGCGGCGACCACCAAGATGGTGATATCCGTTACCTGAGCCCCACGCGCTCTCATTGCTGTGAAGGCTTCATGCCCTGGCGTATCGAGGAAGGTTATCTTTTTGCCATCGACCTCCACCTGATATGCGCCGATATGTTGGGTAATCTCGCCCACCTCTGTAGCGGTCACATTTGTTTGGCGAATGGCGTCCAGAAGGCTGGTTTTACCGTGGTCTACATGCCCCATAATAGTGACCACAGCCGGCCTAGGCTTCTGCAAGCGGCTATCAGCATCCTGAAACGACTGATCCCTTTTAGGCTTGCGGGCTGAGATTGCTTTTTGCGCTTGAACGGCCTCGTGGCCAAAGGCTGAAGCTACAATTGCTGCTGTATCATAGTCGACAACCTGGTTAATGTTGGCCATAGTGCCGTTTCTCATCAACTGTTTAATCACTTCTACAGCACTCGTTTCCAGTAGGTCAGCGAGCTGCTTCACCGTGAGGGAGGGAGGCATCTCAATGCGGCGCTTTGCTTCGATTTCGCCAAGTGGCTGAGGAGCAGTTATCTCCTCAGGCTCCTGCTCTACCTTTTCTGTCTTCTGGCTCTTTGCACTCATTCAGTCCTCACCTGACTAGGGAAGCGTCTCCGCGTACAAAGCAAGTCCCTTTTTATCCTCCGCCGTGGTCTTTGTCCTCAATGCACGGTCGAGGTACTCTTTTTTCAGTGCATCTTCCCAACAACTCTTCGCTTTACATATATAGGCGCCACGCCCAGATTTCTTGCCTGTAGGATCGACCTCCACACCGCTTTCTGTCAGCACAATACGGATGAGTTCCCGCTTTGGTCTTATCTCGCGGCAACCTATACAGGTACGCTGTGGAACGTGTTTCCGTCTACTACTCTTCTTCCTCTGAGATATTATAGGCACTTTTCTCCCAACCTTCCCCCTCTTCATCCTCATCGACAACGACTCTCGGGGCTCGGCGGGCCTTCCTGGGCCTAGACACACTTTCGGCCTTTTCTTTTACTTCCGCCCTTGCCTTGCTCTTCTTCGCCCTTTTGTCGGGCTTGACTCTTCTACCCGGTAATATGTCCTCAGCAAAGCGAATTTGTGTGGGAGGCCTGAACTCTTCTTCTATAGGTGCCACTTCCTCTACAGGAAG
>CAZYLE010000188.1:3408-3687 GCA_964648675.1 uncultured Dehalococcoidales bacterium | reverse complement strand
AACCGTTCGTGGTGAGCTTGTCGAACCATGAACGGCCCTTCGACAGGCTCAGGGCTAACGGTAATAAAATGGGGAGTCCAGAGGGGGTCTCCCCTCTGGCGAGGGCCTGGGGGTGTCCCCCAGCTATTTTTATTACCCCCTCTCCTTGAGGAGAGGGGGTAAGGGTATAAAACCCCCTCACGCTCCAGGGCGGGTGGATGGGAAAAACAAAGACTCGCTAGTCAGATTAATCACCAAAGTATTGACAATCCCCACATCTCATGTTAACCTTATTAGAAC
>CAZYLE010000188.1:0-3398 GCA_964648675.1 uncultured Dehalococcoidales bacterium | reverse complement strand
GAGTCGCATCCTAGATTTCCTTCGCCAGTTCCTCGATGACCGGGGCTATCCCCCTACAATCAGAGACATCGTACGGGGATGCAATATAAGCTCCACCTCTGTTGTTGAATACAACCTCAGGATTCTGGAGAGGGAGGGCCATATTCGAAGAGATAGGGAGGTTTCCCGAGGCATCGGGCTGGGCGCCAGGCGTATATTGCGCGTGCCCATCATCGGCACTATAGCTGCCGGCGAACCGATACCGGTGCCCACCCCTGAGACGTGGAGCGTAGAAAGCTCAGCGGATTCCCTTGAGCTGCCCGAGGAGTTCACCAAGTACAAAGAGGGCATCTACGCCCTCAAGGTGAAAGGGACATCGATGATAGATGCCCTTATCGTCGAAGGCGACCTGGTGCTAATGCAGCAGGCAGCCACGGCGGAGAACGGCGACACGGTCGCCGTTTGGCTCAAGCGAGAGGAGGAGACAACCCTGAAGAAGTTCTACCTGGAGAACGGAAAGGTCCGCCTCCAGCCAGCCAACGAGAGCATGCCGCCAATCTACGCTGACCCCAAGAATGTGGCCATCCAGGGCAAGGTCGTCGGCGTCATCAGAAAGCTGGCCTAGGGTATCGGCGCACATGACAACCGATGAAGTAGTCTGGGTCATAGAGCCACACACGGAAGCCAAGCACAAGATACTGAAGTACTATCTGGGTGCTTGGTTCCCGATACTCGCCGCGACCCAGAATAGGCTGCTCTACGTGGATGGCTTCGCTGGTCCGGGTGAGTACCGCAAGGAAGACGGTTCCTTGGTCGACGGCTCGCCAATCATTGCGCTAAAGGTTGTTCGCGAACACGTGCTGGCGAAGAGTCTGCAGCGTCCCGAGAAGAACTTGGTGTTCCTCTTCATTGAAAAGCACGGCGACCGATACCGCAACTTGTCGAGGAAGTGCAACGAAAATCAGTGGCCCAGCAACTTCGATATACGATTGCGGAACGCCAGATTCGCAGACGTCTTTGACGAGATTCTGGCGCACATTGAGCAGCAAGACAAGATACTAGCGCCCTCGTTCGTGTTTATCGATCCGTTCGGCCCCACTGGCTTCCCTATGTCGCTAGTTAAGAGGCTAGCAAAGCAACCGCGATCAGAGGTCCTAGTCACCTTCAACTCGCAGGCTCTAAATCGATGGTACTTGTCAGACCCAACGAAGCATGAAGACATAGATGACACATACGGGAGCGATATCTGGCGCCCGGCTATATCTATGGCCGAACCCGCACAGCGAGAGCGATACCTGATCGAGGAGTATCAGAAGGTGCTGGAGGGAACAGGGTGGAAGGGCCGCTCTTTCCGCATGGTCAATAAGCACAACCAGACGCAGTACTACCTATTCTTTGCTACGACGCACTGGGAAGGTATGCTGGCCATGAAACAAGCTATGTGGAGTGTTTCAAGTACGGGCAGTTTCATTTACTCAGATTTCACCAATCAGCAGCAGTTGCTCCTCTTTGACAAACGACATCGTGACGAAGAGTACTCAAGAGACCTCTCGTCACATCTCTACCAGAATCGGCGTGGACAGACTGTGCCAAAACGGACGCTCATCCAGACGGAGCTTGCTTGGCACCCCGTGTGTATTGGCCGTCACTTAACACGGGCGTTGAAAATCCTTGAATACGAGTCCTCCCCACCAAAGGTTGTGGAGGTCCAGAACCCTAGCAGAAAGCGGAAAGGAGGCACATATCCTGATGGCTGCACAATCACGTTTTCCCTCTAGCTCTGTTATTACCAGCAAGGCTAACGCCCGTGCGCTTAAGACGGAGGAATGTGAGTATCAGCTTCTCGACGGCTCGACAATGCACTTGGTACGGAAAGTAGGCGACGGCTCTATCATCACACGTTTCGACAAGACGCCGCTTCCAAAGAGTCCAAGCGACGTAGTCTGCCCTCACTTCCTGGAGCTGAAGTGGGCCACTGGATGCCCATTCGACTGCGCTTGGTGCTATTTGAAGGGAACGCTAAGATTCAGACCCCAAAAAGCAAAACCCTATGTGAAGAGTTACGACAGGATTGAGCAACACGTACGAAGCTTTTTGGAAAACAAAGATGGCTACAAAGAAGTGCTAAATACGGGCGAGCTTGCCGACTCTTTAATGTGGGAAAGAAATGGGAATCCATTTTCCACCTTTATACTCTCACTTTTTGAAAACCAGGAAGCTCACAAGGTATTATTCGTAACGAAATCTAAAAATATAGAACATCTTCTAGAGGGCAAGTACCAAAACAACGCAATAATCAGCTTTAGCTTGAACGCGGATGCAGTGGCGAGGAGATTTGAAAACGGCGCTCCTACAATAGCGGAGCGTATAGATGCCGCAAGCAAATTAGCAAATGCAGGCTATGAGGTCAGGATTCGTATCGACCCGATGGTTCCGGTCGGATGTTGGCAAGAGGCCTACAGAAGGCTTGTGGACACGGTATTCTCTCAGTTCACTCCTTCGCGGATAACCCTGGGCTCTCTCAGGGGTCTTCAAAGTACCATCAACAACGCGACTGACAAAGAGTGGGTTAATTATCTCTCCGAGAGGTCCAACTGGGGCAAGAAGGTTGCGTTCGACACACGGTACGCTATGTATAATGACGTCATAAACCACCTGCAGGAGCATCATAACTACCGAGATGTCGCCCTATGCAAGGAGACGGTCGCCATCTGGAACAAACTCGGCATGGACTATAGACAGATAAAGTGCAACTGTGTTCCCTAGGGGCACCTATCCAGCCGAGATAAAGCATATACACGTCTTCACAATGGAAATCACGAACAGGACGAAGGAACAAGCATGACTGATGCACCAGCTCAGGACAAGATAGACGCTCTGCTCAAGGCCCTGAGAATCGATACGCCGATAATCGCTGTCTACGACAGCAGCGACACCGAGGCCTTTGCCCCCATAGTCAGGCCGGATGGCATAGACTGCTGCTTCATGTACTATCAACGATGGTTAAAAGGTGATACGCTACTGCTCACTAATGAAGGCAACGGCTGCCCCGGAGGGCTATACCACCTCGGTCTCAGAGATACCATCATGCCTAAAATAGAGTACTTTCTTACCTGCGGCACCGATGAACTGCGCGGAGAAGGACTGAAGGCTTCACCCGAAATCGCCAGGGAGCTGTTTGACAAGCACAAAGGGGTGAAGTCCAAGAGCGGTAACATCCTCATCGGGCCTCTCAAACTCGACAGATGGGACAGTGTCAAAACCCTCTCATTCTTCGTTGACCCCGACCGCATGTCAGCCCTAGGAACACTTTCTGGGTACTGGTCGGCCACCGACAAGGTAGTTGCGCCATTCGGCTCGGGCTGCGGCCTCATGTGGCGCGCCGTGTCGCTCGTCCGAGAAGGCCAGACCCGGTTCGC
>CAZYLE010000187.1:0-3702 GCA_964648675.1 uncultured Dehalococcoidales bacterium | reverse complement strand
TATTTACTCCATAGCGGATAGAGAGTTGGGTAGTCTCTGCGCAGCGGCCCTGTAACTGGGCAAGCGCTTCGTTGATCGATGGGTGCATGAGCAGACACTGAGCGATGTGGATAAAGCGGCGGCTCTCGCGGTTGACAAATCCGAGGGCGCCCTTTGGCCCCACGGTGAAGCGGGCGTGGTTGCGGTAACCCAGGGTCTGGAGCGCCGGCACAACGGGAGCCACTGGAGCGTTGGCTATACCTGCCGTATCTTCCATAGCCTCCTTGACCATAATCCGTTTTAGCTCCAACTGGTGCTCATAGCTGATGTGCTGCCACTGGCAGCCGGTGCACGACCCGAACTAGTGGCAGGGCGGTTCCACCCGCTGGGAAGAGGCAACTGTCACCTCGACCACTCGCGCGGCGATACGGTTGCGGTGCTGACGCACTACCTCAGCCAGCACCTCTTCGCCGGGGATGCCTCCGAAGACGAACACCTTAGTACTGTTGCACCAGGCTAAGGCCTCCCCCAGGCGTCCCATGCCGTCCAGTCTTAATGAAAGCAGTGCCGAGTTTTCAACAGTATCGCTCATGTGTGTACATCTCTACGCTTTGATAATAGGAAACGGGTCGGTGAATTCACCCTGCGTTAACCTGTCTGTCGAGTCCTAAGCCTGGAGTAGTAGGGTGAGGTGGATAAGTATAGCGCAGCTAGCGGATTGTGCCCGAAAACCCGGTCTTTCACCCCGAGCACTGTCATAGGTAGGCGGCAGTACTTCATGAAGAGTGTATCGTGGCCCACACAGAGGCCCAGTTGAATGACAAAATCAACCTCTTCTGCGTTCAGGATTTCGGCTTGAGTTATCGGACTGCACATGGACTCGAAGATTGAAGGGCCTGGAATTTTCTCCTCCGCCTTCAACCCTATCCTTTCCTTGGGGATTGCACCCGCTTTGCAACATACAGAGACAACTTCGAAGCCCTTGCGCTCCAGGATTTGTGCCAGAATGCGAACCTCGTTCATTAGACCGATGCAAAAGGCTATGCCAATCCGCTTATAGCCATTTTTCTTGGCGAACTGTATGGTCTCCTCCACCCGTGGAAACCTTGTCCTTATGCCCTCGGGCACCCATTCATAACATTCGAACTCCTGTAGTGAGGCAAGCCGAGCGAACTCTCTGACATCCTCTCTGTCGTACTCGGTGAGCGCCCTTTGTATGACCTCGCTATGGAGCCTCATGGGACAGAATTCTGGCGCCTCACTAAGTGGGGGCTCTTCATCAACACCAATGACAGGGTAGCAGACCCTCTTCTCACATCTGTGGCACTGTGGGTATGTTTTCCGTTCCATTTTATCACCCGTACCTTTCAGCACATTATACCATGATCCCCAATTCACCATGGTAAAGGGCAGTCATTGTTGTAGTCTGGCCCGTCTAATTGTAAAATTACACCACTGATTAACCAAAGGTGTAAGTATGGGAACCATAGAAATCATATATCTGTTGCTATCCATATTATTTCTCTTGCTCTGTGTTTTTTACCAGCGCTGAGATCGGTTTCATCAACCTGCAACGGTTCAGGCTCAAGCATTTGCAGGAGGAGGGAGATCACGGCGCTGACCGTGAGGTCAAGATTATGGAAAAACCGTCGAGATTCCTTTCCGTTGTCCTAACTGGCATCAGCTTTGCCGAAACCATAGTCGTTGCTCTGGGAACGATATCCATAGTTGCGCTGTTAGGCGAGGGTGTAGGAACACCGGTAGCTATTGTGGTAATAGCCATCGTATTACTCGTATTCGCCAAGGTGATTCCTAAGACCATCGCCGCACAGCACCCGGAGCGAATCGCTCTGCTGTACAGTAGGCCAATAGAGATACTTTCAAGGTTGTTGCACCCTATTGTCGTCGCGTTGAGTTGGGTCGCTGGCAGGTTCACCCACATAGCCCATTCCAGCACTATACCAGGGGAGCTAATTAGCCGGGAGGAGTTAGGTACAATAATCTCCATAGGGGAGGAGGGGGGCGTTGTCGACGAGGCCTCAGCGCAAATGCTGCGCAGCGTAGTCAGGTTGGGGGAAAGTCAAGCGCGGGAGGTGATGACTCCCCGTACTGAGGCAGTCTGGCTGGAACAGGGTACAAAGCTTGATGATTTCCTCAAGATATATGCTGAGTCTCCTGCTCAGCGTTACCCAATTTACGAAGAAAGCTACGACAATGTGCGAGGCATGCTCTCCATCAGTGATGTACTTACCGCCTTGTCACAGGGATCGATAGGGCAGCAGGACGTGGTTACCGACCTGGCTCGCCCTGTATATTTTGTTCCTGGAAGCAAGACGGTTGGCGAGCTGTTTGGTGAAATGAGGGACGAAGGATATTTGATGGCAGTTGTATTAAGTGAATACGGAGGCACTTCGGGCATAGTGACCATCGAGCAAGTAGTCGAGCAAATTGTAGGCGAGGTGAGGGAAGAGCTGGCGGAAGCCAAAAAGGGGTTTGAGGTAGTGGGAGAGCATCTCTACAAAATAGAGGGCGGCATGCGGATTGAGGACGTAAATGAGCAACTACAGCTCGATATTCCCAAAGGCGACTATCAAACTGTAGGGGGCTTTGCCCTCCACCTGTTTGGGCATCTTCCCAAAGAGGGGGAACAGATAGCTTATGGTGATCTAACGTTGCTGGTAGCTAACGTCAAGGAAAACAAAATCGCTTATATTTTTGTGATTAAAGAGGAAGGAACGGAAGAGCCGAAAGACGTCTTCATCTGATTCTTTATGTCAGTGAAAAAAATATCGTTTTATTGTGGGTTTCCCTTCGTATTTTCCCCTCGTCCTCAAGATACTTCAAGTGGGCAAGCGCTTCTCCGGTAGCAAACCATTTTTGTGAGGGAGGGAATTCGTGCCAGTACTCGTAGCTCATATCCCAGGTCATCTGCGATGCCACCTGGTAGGTATGTTGACTGCCTTGTTCGAGAATGGAGAGGACTTCATTGGCTCTTGTTTCATGGTGCTTCTTCAGCTCGTCAATTCTCTGCTTATGGTGCTCAAAGCGGCTTCTATGACCGGGCAATACAAGCTTAACATCCAGGCTATAAACCTTGTCCAGGCTCGCCAGGTAGTCGCGCAGGGGGTTTTCCGCCTCATCGGGGGACCATAGGGAGATGTTGGGGGTTATATCGATAAGAATGTGGTCTCCGGCTACAAAGACCTTCTTGTTACGCTCGTAAAGACACATGTGGCCTCTTGTATGACCTGGGGTCTCTATGCATTGGAACAGATAGTCCCCGATGCTTATCGTGTCGCCATCTCTCACAACATGAACTTCCAGATGGCCCCTCGAGCTGTATTTGAACCCCGGGTGATTCCCCAGAGCCTTTTGTACTTCATCCTTGGGAAAACCGTGCATGCAGGCAATTTGAGGCATCGTCTGCCAATAGCTCTGGTTAATGTACCTAGAACTGGGGGAGTCCTCCTCACCGAAGTATATTGTTGACGTCTCCGTAGCCAAAGTTGAGACAAGGCCGGAATGGTCGGCGTGAAGATGGGTAATAAAAAAATCCGCCTTGTTCAAGTCTACGTCGAGTTCCTTCAGGCCAGCAGACAATGCACTCATGCATTCTTCCCGATTCATACCGGTGTCGACAATCAAAGACCGTCCGTCAGCCATTATTACATACGAGTTGGTGGCTTTAAGGGGATTCCCGGGCAGAGGCACTTCAATGGTGTA
>CAZYLE010000186.1:3513-3735 GCA_964648675.1 uncultured Dehalococcoidales bacterium | reverse complement strand
GGGTTGATATCCTGTACCTGCCTGGACGAGCCAAGCCACCGGACAAATTTGGATATCTCTGCCTGTGTTTTGCACCTTTCTTGCGGCGGTAAATTTGATAGAAAAGAGTGAGCTGCTTCAGCAAGTGTCGGATTATGCTCGATGTTCTCCACCAGGAGATAAATAATAGCCTAGAAAACAGGCGCTGTCAATTTACATCATCCTTAACCAAATAGCATGTTG
>CAZYLE010000186.1:2131-3503 GCA_964648675.1 uncultured Dehalococcoidales bacterium | reverse complement strand
GTGGGGAAGCCACAGAACTATCTGAGGGAATAGCATAACGATAATTAAGCCGGTGGCGTCACATATGGCGAAGCCTATATACGAGCGATAGATGTCTGCTAGGCTTATATCAGGTGGAACGACCGCCTTCATCAGGAATAGGCAGTAGCCGAAGGGGGGCGTACTGTAAGCCAGCTGCATATTGATCAGGTAAAGGACACCAAACCATACCGGGTGGAAGCCCAGTTCCTGGATTATGGGGATGTAGATGGGCATGGTGATGAACAGGATGGCGGTATCGTCCAGACCCATCCCCAGGATGAAGAAACTGGCCTGTATCAGTACGAGAATACCCCAGCGTCCCAGGGGCAGACTAAAAATGATTGCTTCTGTTATCGCCTTGGCTCCCAGCAGGTCATACAGTCTGCCGAAGGTTAGTGCTGCCATGAAGATCCACATCGCTACAGCGGTGAGCTCTAAGGTGGTCAAGAGTGCCTCGCTGATGACTTTCCAGGTAAGCCGACGCTTGATGGCAACCGCCACCAGGCTAGCCGTGGCACCTATTGATGAAGCCTCGACCGGTGTGGTTATCTTCAACAAAATCGCTCCGATGACTATAACGATGATGCCCACAGGCAGGACAAAATTCCGAAGCGACCTCACTTTCTCTCGCCAGGGCGGTCTATCTTCCTTTGGTACGGGTGGGCCCAGATGCGGCTGAATTCTGCATCTCACTGTTATATAGGTAATATACAGGGTGGCGAGCAAGAGCCCGGGGAAAACTCCCCCGGCAAACAGCCTGCCTATGGATTGCTTGGCGATGATGGCATAGAGGATAGCGATGATGCTGGGTGGGATGAGAAACCCCAGAGACGCCCCCGCCTGGATGCAGCCTACGGCGATGTCCTTGTGATATCCCCGCTTGCGCATCGCAGGTAGGGCGAGCTTCCCCAAGGTCAGGATAGCAGTCGTCTCAGAACCTTCCATAGCAGCAATTACCGCGCAGGTGCCTACTGTGGCTGAAGCCAAGCCTCCCGGCACCGCACCCAACCAGTCTTGAAAGGTGCTATAGAGCTCGTCAGCCATGCCCGAGTAGTAAAGCATCATCCCCATAAACACGAACATAGGGACGCACAACAAGTTCTCATATCCCATGATGCTAGTCGTCCCATAGGTCGCCAGAGAAAAAACCCGAGGTCCATACAGGAGAAGTCCGACTACCATACACCAGCCGCCCAGGGTGAAGGCTATCGGTAACCCGCTGATCAGGATGAGCAGCATGCCACCAAAAATGAGAAGAGTAATCCACTCAATACTCATTCTAACTCCCTACCGGTGATGGCTAAGTAGAGGTTACGGATATACCTGGCAATGCCTGACAGCAGGATGAGAC
>CAZYLE010000186.1:0-2121 GCA_964648675.1 uncultured Dehalococcoidales bacterium | reverse complement strand
GGCTACGGGCACTGCCAGCCTGAATGGCCAGAGAAGGGGTCTCCATAAGCCACTCCGACGTGCGTGCCTGATATAGGACAACCAGAACCAGTCCCACCCGTATCTCAGTACTAAACCGCAGTAAAAGAAGAACAGAGTGTAGGTAACCAGGTCTATGAGGGCCTGCTTTCTGGGACTGAACCGCCGGTACAATACGTCCATGCGGGGATGGCTGTCTTTCATCACGAGATAGCCCCCGACTAGCAGCCAGTAGATGGCAAAAAACTGTCCAGTCAGCGGTAATGCCCACGGAGAAGGGCTGAGATGGAGATACCTCAGCACCACATGATAGATCAGGAGGCCCGCCATGACTATGGTTAGCCAGGAAGTACCTCTGGCAATGAACATATTTGCCTTTTCGATACCCCGTATAACTTGAGCTAGCCTGGAGATAGCCCTGCCGATAAGTTCGCCTGCCATGTTAATCCCTGGAACGCCAGGTATCACAGATTTCGCTTCTTGCCTGGCATCTATAGTCTAACAGTTGAGTTTCCTCCGAAATTCCAGCTTGGAGATTATAGTATATGGCCTCCTCCCCACTGTCAATCCCTTTCCCGGGCTTTCACAATATCAAGCTGATGGGGCGGGAAGGCCAGGCCTGTTTTTTGGTAAAACTTATAGTCTGTTACAGAACTCATTATAATTCTCCCTCCCCTTGCGGGAGGGAGTTGGTTAACTATATATGTTTCCTGGGTGGGGGTAAGAGTTACCTTACCCCCACCCAGCTTTGCTTTAGATGCGCCCGAAATCCTCCAATGCTTCCATCGTTATGTTATACATCAGCTCGCACCTTTCCGATAGGGGCTTGAACTCGTCCTCCAACCACACCAGCAGTTTCTCGAATATCGCATCGACATCTTCTTCAGGCAGTTCATTTATCCAGATTCCCGCCTCTTCCATTGTAGCCTTGGCCGGTGCGTCGTTTGTTTCATAATAGTTTCTCATATACACGGTATTGGCGTGGACTGCATCCATGAGAATGCCCTGGAACTCCTCGCCCATCTCCTCCCACAGGACAGGGTTTATGCAGTAATAGGGATACCAGCTTATTATGAAGTATGGCTGGATAAGAGCTCCCACCCCAGGAGTTCCGCCGGTCGTTGCCGCCGTGTGGAAGTCCATGTCCACCATGCATATTGCCCCACCCCATTCAAGACCATCAATGATGTTCATGGCCAGGTTGTACCAGAGGTCCTCGGGGGAATAATATATTGCTGATATCCCCACCAGCTCATTCAATATGGTTGCAAAGGGGGGCTCCACATTTATTGTCATCCCCGCCATGTCAGATATGCTGGAAACATTAGAGCTGAACAGCAAGCCACCCAGGTCGTCAAGCTGAAAGTCCAGCACCACGACATCAAACGTTTCCTCTATAGCCTCCTTGGTAATGTTGGCAATGCCATAGTCCCACAGAGCCGCCTCGAACTGCTCCCTAGTCAGCCACAAATAAGGTGCATATTCGAGATACCCTTCGTCAAGCACTTCTAGATTAAAACTGGGATGCGTGTGCCCCAGGTCAACCAACCTGCTGGCTACGGCATCAGGTATCTCGTCATAATCGCATATCTCACCGTCGGAGTATACCTCAACCACAATTCGTCCATCACTCATATCTTCAACAGTATCGGCAAAGTCATAGAAGAAATGGTTTTCGCCAGCTCCCCAGGAATGCTGCAGTTTCAGCGTATATTCCGGTTCCTCGTCTCCGTTTCCATTTGTTGGTTCGCAGGCTGGAAGGACAAAAGCTGCTACCAGAACGATAGCTAATCCCACACTAACCAACCATTTTTTTGATTTCATGTTTCCTGTGTTCCTCCTTTCCGTGATATTCTTTATCGGTCTTCCCCGATAGCCACTCAGTCTTTCCTGAGAGCCAATTCCACATAGACATCACCTCCTCCAGTGGCTTGAGGTTTTATCGGTTTTGCTGCATTCCCATTTAACCGGCCACCTCCGTGAGTTAAATCATAGGTGTTATGGTAATCTTAAAACACTGCTTAGAAAGCAAAAACGCCCATGAAACTGGGCGTTAAACTTCACACGGACTCTGCTCGTCAACCCGATCAACCCGTCCTTGCC
>CAZYLE010000185.1:725-3769 GCA_964648675.1 uncultured Dehalococcoidales bacterium | reverse complement strand
AAAGTCGTTAAGGTATGATTAGCTCCTGGAGAATAGCTTTCGATAGGTCTTTGAGCGGGTCGAGGGGCAGGGTATTTGTCAGGTCGGCGTGAAGTGGAGTGATGGAGATTTTCCCCTCGCGCAATGCCGACACATCGGTGCCTTCGTCATAATGCCACTGAGCGTCTCCCCGCACAATCCAGTAATATACTCTCTTGCCGTCGTGCCCCTCCTTGATCAAGTCCTTATAGCTTCTTCGTCCCAGTTGAGTAACCTCGATTCCCTGGATCTGGTCAAGTGGCAAGTTGGGCACGTTTATATTGAGGAGCGTCTTTTTAAGGACAGGGTATGCCTCGATTTTCCTTGCCAGCACCGTAGCTAACCTGGCAGCGGCATCGTTGTTCACATCGTTTATGGCAGCCACCGATATGGCCATGGAAGGGATGCCATTAAGGTGACCCTGGAAGGCGGCAGCTACCGTTCCTGAAATGAGCACATCATCGCCGAGATTTGCCCCCTCGTTGATACCGGAGGCTACCAGAGAGACCTCACCCTCGATGAGATGGCCCAGGCCAAGGATGACGCAATCTCCGGGAGTCCCCTCCACCGAATATGTCTTCACCCCTTTAACCAGCGGCTTTATCTCCGTTGCCCTGATTGGGTGATGCAGCGTCACCGAGGTGCCGATAGCGCTCTGCTCCCGGTCAGGTGCCACCACCACCACTTCGCCGATCTCTTTGAGCGCTCCAACAAGGGCCCAAAGTCCACTGGCATGGATGCCGTCGTCATTGGTTACCAGTATCGTCAAGCCATGCTCTCCAGTACCCTTTTTGCGGTGACGCCGATCCCAGCGGGGCTTGGGGCTATGGTGGCCCCAGCGGCAGTAAGAGCGGCGATCTTCTCTCTGGCCGTTCCCGAGCTTCCGGTGATGATAGCGCCGGCGTGTCCCATCCTTCTCCCCGGTGGGGCGGTGGCTCCGCAGACGAAGGCGACCACGGGTTTGGTCATCTCCTTGATAAACTCTGCTGCGTTCTGTTCAGCGACTCCCCCGATTTCTCCAATGAGGACCACCATCTTGGTATTAACATCTTCCTCGAAGAGCCTCAATAAATCAACGGGGGTAGTGCCGATCAGCGGGTCGCCACCGACGCCAATGCAGGTGGACTGTCCAATCCCTAGCTCTGTCAGTTGTGCCACCGCCTCATAGGTGAGAGTTCCGCTTCTTGACACCACGCCAACCTCTCCTGGCATATGGACGTCCCCGGGCATAATCCCTACCTTGCATTTACCCGGAGTGATGACCCCTGGGCAGTTGGGCCCGATGAGGCGAGTCTTCTTCCATCTTAGATAGCCAAGAACGGTAACCATGTCCAATGTGGGGATGCCATCGGTGATACACGCTACTGGAGAAAGGCCGGCGTTAGCAGCCTCCAGGATGGCGTCGGCAGCGAAAGGGGGTGGAACGAAGATCATACTGGCGTTTGCCCCCGTTTCCTTTACCGCCTGCTCTATGCTATTGAACACCGGCACTCCGTCGAAGGTAGAGCCCCCCTTCCCCGGGGTGACCCCGGCAACGACATTTGTTCCATATTCGATACACCTTCTGGTGTGGAAACTGCCCTCGCTTCCGGTAATGCCCTGAACCAGAAGCCTGGTATTTTCATCGACAAGGATACTCATTCAAACCCCCTTAGTTCTTAATTTGTTCCGAAAATTGATTTACTCCGTTCGCCCTGAGCCTGTCGAAGGGCCTGTCCCCTCTCCCTTGAAGGGAGAGGGTAAGGGTGAGGGTGCAACGCTGCTGGTTGAGCCCCCTCCCTCTAACTCCCTCCCTCCAGGGGAGGGAAAACCTGGCGGCCGGACTTCGGCACGCCGTTCCAACCGTTCGCCCTGAGCCTGTCGAAGGGTGAGCGGTCCAGTGCCGTTCATGGTTCGACAGGCTCACCACGAACGGTATCCGGCACATCGCTTTTAATGATTCGTTAATATACAACCGCCCCTTAGTCCTTCTTGGCGGCCACTACCTTCTCGGCAGCCTCGGTTAAGTCTTTGGCCAGAATTATGGGCAGTCCTGATTCGTTGAGGAGCCTCATCCCCTCGTCAACATTCGTTCCCCTCATCCTGACCACTACTGGCACCTTAATGTCTAATTGTTTTGAGGCCTCAATCATTCCCCGGGCGACGATGTCACACCTGAGGATACCACCGAAGATGTTCACCAGCGCCGCTTTTACCTTGGGATCGGAAAGCATGATAGTGAAAGCCTTGGTCACCATCTCCTCACTGGCGCCGCCGCCTACATCGAGGAAATTCGCTGGCTCGGCGCCCATGAGCTTGATAATATCCATGGTGGCCATGGCAAGCCCTGCCCCGTTGACCATGCAGCCAACATCGCCGTCGAGCTTTATGTAGGAGATGTTGTGCTGGGATGCTTCCAGCTCGAGCGCATCCTCCTGGCTGGGGTCACGGAGTTCGGCGTAGTCGCGATGGCGAAACAGGCCGTTGTCGTCGAAGTTCACCTTGGCATCCAGCGCCAGCAGCCTGCCGTCCGTAGTTACTATTAGAGGATTGATCTCCACCAGGGAGCAGTCCTTCTCCTGGAATAATCGGTAGAGGTTTCCCATTAGCTGGGTCGCTGGCCTGATGTGGTCTGGTTCCAGGTTCAAGCTGTAGGCGAGTCGGCGTCCTAAAAAGGGCTGAAATCCGGTTATCGGGTCGACGTACGCCTTGAGGATCTTCTCCGGGGTCTTGGCCGCCACCTCCTCGATGTCCATGCCGCCCGCTTCGCTAGCCATAATAACCGGGATGCCCTGTGCCGAATCGATGATGATGCTTAGATACAGTTCGCGTGCGATTGGAGCTGCCTCTTCGACAAGGACTTTATCCACTGGTACCCCTTCAGGCGATGTTTGGTGAGTAACCAGCTTCTTGCCGATGATTTTGCTCGCCAGCTTTTCCGCCTCTTCGGGAGATGATGCCGTCTTGATCCCTCCTGCCTTGCCGCGGCCGCCGGCGTACACCTGTGCTTTGACCACCACCTTGCCTCCAAGTGTGGAGGCGATCTC
>CAZYLE010000185.1:0-715 GCA_964648675.1 uncultured Dehalococcoidales bacterium | reverse complement strand
GCATGAATCTGTTCAAAAATGCGGAGGGGGTGGGATTCGAACCCACGGTCCCGAAAATCGAGACAACGGTTTTCAAGACCGTCACCATAAGCCGCTCGGTCACCCCTCCCATTATAGATAGTATACATCCGCTATTCTATAACCTCAAACCTGGTATAGGGGTGGAGCGCTTGTGGTAAGGCTATGCTGCCGTCTGGTTGCTGGTAGTTCTCCATTACTGCGATGAGCACCCGTGGCAGAGCAAGCCCTGAGCCGTTTAGGGTGTGGACAAACTGTGGCCTGGCGCCTTGCTCGGGGCGAAAACGAATATTGGCGCGTCTCGCTTGAAAGTCGCCGCAGTTCGAGCATGAGCTGACCTCCAGCCATTCCCCGCAGCCCGGCGCCCACATCTCTATGTCGTAGGATTTGGTGGAAGCAAACCCGAGTTCGCCAGTGCAAAGCTGGAGCACCCGATAGGGTATGCCCAGCCTCTGGCATACCTCCTCGGCGTCGTTCACCATTTTCTCCAGCTCTTCGTCCGAAGAATCAGGTGTGACAAATTTATAAAGCTCAACTTTATCGAATTGATGTCCCCTTTTAATCCCTCGCGTGTCCTTGCCAGCCGACATCTTCTCGCGGCGAAAACAGGCGGTATAGGCTACATAATAGAGGGGTATAGTACCTGGAGGGAGGACTTCGTCACGGTGAAGGTTGGTCAGTGGCACCTCGGCGGTGG
>CAZYLE010000184.1:3563-3780 GCA_964648675.1 uncultured Dehalococcoidales bacterium | reverse complement strand
CGAAGACTGCCGACGAGGTATTGGCAAAATGGAACGCCATAAAACGTGAAGAGGGCAAAGCGGACGAGTCGATACTCAGCGGCATACCAAAAGAGATGCCCGCCCTGGCGTATTCACAGGCCGTACAGCGCCGCGCCTCTCACGTCGGCTTCGACTGGGAGGATGCCGAGGAGATCATCGACAAGCTGGCCGAAGAGGTGGCGGAAATCAAGAAGGC
>CAZYLE010000184.1:2045-3553 GCA_964648675.1 uncultured Dehalococcoidales bacterium | reverse complement strand
CATATGGTGCGGGAGTTTGGCGACCTGCTTTTCACCCTGGTCAACATCGCCCGCCGGCTCGACATCGACCTTGAGCCAGCACTGCGAGGGGCAAACGTGCGCTTTTATCAACGCTTCTCATGCATGGAAGAGATGTGCCGGGAGCGGGGCATCTCCCTGGCAAGCTTGTCTCTTAAAGAGCAGGACGCCCTATGGGACGAGGCGAAGCGGAGGATGGCTGATTAGTGTCACATCGGAGACCCTTTGGCAAATCAAATAATGTAGCAAGCAGAATGACAAGATGAAAAAGTCGGGGCGAGAGGATTTGAACCTCCGACCTCAGCGTCCCGAACGCTGCGCGCTAAACCAAACTGCGCTACGCCCCGTATGCCCTATTATAGTATACCCATGCAATACTAACAACAAGCTGTCCTCGCTCTGCATCTTCGCCGCGCACCACCCAATATCCACCCTACAAGATCGGGGTAGGTTGGAGCATCTGCTCCAACTATGCCTGGAGCGGATGCTCCAGGCTACCCTATTGCGGTTTCTCACTCACTCGCCCACGGTGCGAATGGCGACCACCCACCTTACCTAAATCCGATGCCTTCCTTGAACTGACTCCCCCTCAATGTTATACTAACCAGCTATGAAATACTGTATCCTGATAATCGATGGTGCCGCTGACCGGCCTCTGCCCGAGCGCGACGGGAAGACCTGCCTCGAGCTGGCCCATACCCTCAATCTGGATGCCATGGCCAGGGATGGTTATGTTGGCCTGGTGCGAACAGTGCCACCGGGAATGGAGCCATCGAGCAATTGCGCCTGCATGTCCATACTTGGCTACGACCCAATGGTCTACTACATCGGCAGGAGCGCCATCGAGGCCAAAAGCATGGGTATCCCCATCGACGAAGGAGAGGTTCTTTTTCGCTGCAACCTGGTCGCCGTCCAGGATGGGAAGATGCTGGACTACAGCTCGGGTCATATAAGCAGCACCGAAGCTCATGCCCTCATCACCGCTCTGGAGCAGGGCCTTGGTGACGACAACATACACCTTTACCCTGGCGTCAGCTATAGAAATATATGCAAGATAAAGGGAAGAGAGGATACCCTTCTTGCCACCTGTACCCCGCCACACGATATCCCAAGCAAGCCCATCGACGAATTCCTTCCGCAGGGTCCAGGTAGCGAATTGCTACGAGATATCATGGCACGTTCGGAAGATATATTGCGCCACCACCCGGTAAACCTGGAGCGAAAGGCTCGTGGTGAAACCCCCGCCACCATGGTCTGGCTCTTCTGGGGTAGCAGTAAGGCCCCGGAACTACCGCCATTCAAAGAGGTCTATGGCCTTGATGCCGCCATGACATCTGGAGTTGACCTCCTCCGCGGTCTGGCAAAAATGGCGGGGATAGAAAACCTGGATATCGCCGGGGTGACCGACGGGTTGGACAACGACTACGTTGCCCAAGGGGCCGGTGCTCTTAAAGCTTTAGACAAACACGACCTGGTAGTAATCCATATCG
>CAZYLE010000184.1:0-2035 GCA_964648675.1 uncultured Dehalococcoidales bacterium | reverse complement strand
GACAACGATTACACCGCCCAGGTGGAGGGCGCCCTGGCGGGGCTGGAACAGAGCGACCTGGCAGTAGTCCATATCGAAGCGCCCGATGAAGCAGGCCACGCTGGTGCTATCGATGACAAAGTGGAGGCCATCGAGCGGTCCGATCGGGAGGTAGTAAACCAGCTCGTCTCGTGGGATAAAGACGCTCTTCGCATACTGGCCATGCCAGACCACCCCACACCCATCGAGGTTCGCACCCACACACCAGACCCCGTCCCGTTCCTGCTCTGGGGCCCGGGGTTTTCCAGCTCTGGCGCTGTGAGACTCACCGAGGCAGAGGCAAAAAGCACCGGCATTTTCATCGAGAACGGTCACACCATCATCGACAATCTGGTAAAGGCATAGTAATATCAATTCGGGAGTATGTCATGGCGCTCATTGTCCAAAAATATGGTGGTAGCTCAGTAGCAGATGCAGAAAAGATAAAAAACGTGGCCCGCCGCATAGTAGCCACCAAGGAGAAGGGCAACGACGTGGTGGTGATTGTCTCCGCTATGGGCGACACCACCGATGACCTGCTCAGCCTCGCTCACCAGGTCAATGAAAACCCCGATGACAGGGAGCTTGATGTGCTCCTGTCAACTGGGGAAATCATCTCCAGCACCCTGCTGGCTATGGCGCTGGCATCTTTGGGTTACCAGGCGATCAGCCTCAGCGGTGCCCAGGCAGGCATCAGGACCGACAACTCTTATAGCAGGGCACGCATCGTCAACGTTGAGTCACAACGGATCGTCAACGAACTGGATAAGGGCAAGATTGTAATCGTCGCCGGCTTCCAGGGAATCACCCCCGACATGGACATCGCCACTTTAGGGCGTGGAGGCTCCGACACCACCGCAGTGGCTATGGCAGCGAGCCTGGGAGCGCAGGCATGCGAAATATATACCGATGTTGAGGGGGTCTACACTGCTGACCCGCGCCTCGCACCTGATGCGCATAAGCTGGACGAGATCGGCTATGAGGAGATGCTCGAGCTTGCTGCCTACGGGGCCAAGGTGCTCCACCCCCGAGCGGTAGAGCTTGGAGAGCTTTTTAAAATACCGATTCTGGTAGCTTCCAGTTTTACAGAAAGTCCAGGAACCTTAATTCACGGAGGAACCGCTATGGAAGTGAGAAACAAGGTACGAGGGATCGCTCATGACCTAAATGTCGCCAAGATCACCGTGCTCGGCGTCCCTGACCAACCGGGGATTGCCGCCGCCATCTTTGAGCCTCTCGGCAAAGAGAACATCAGCGTGGACACCATCGTCCAGAACGCTAGCGTGGAGCGGGTCACCGACCTCACCTTCACCGTTGCCAGAGGCGACCTGAACAGGGCAATGAAGGTTGTCGAGCCCATAGCCACATCTATTGGAGCCAGAGGGTGCGTTGCCGACGCCAAACTGGGCAAGGTAAGTATTGTCGGCACTGGAATGCAGAATACACCAGGCTATGCGGCAAGGATGTTTCGCACCCTTTGCGATGCAAATATAAACATCGAGTTGATATCAACATCAGAGATCCGGATCACGTGCATCATTGACGAGACCCGGGTGAGAGACGCCGTCAACGCCCTGCATAAAGCCTTCGAGTTGGACAAAGCGGAATAAGAGGGGATATAACCAGCCTTCCCATATAAAAAAGGGCAGAACCATAATCTGCCCTTCTTTATTTCATGACAATCTGCTAGGCTGCGACTACTTCCTTAACCTCAGGAACGTACTGCTTCAGAATCCGCTCAATGCCATTGGTGAGGGTCATGTTGCGCATCATACATCCCTCACAGGCGCCGGTAAGCTTAACCGTAACGACGCCATCGTTGACATCAATCAGTTCCACCCCCCCACCATCTGCCTCCAATTGCGGCCTAATCTGAGCAAGGATCTCCTCCACCTTGTCTCGCATTATACTTCCTCCGAATTTCACACTCTTATGTCATTCTAACATAATTCAGTTACTCTGTCAAAAAGAATGTAGCTTTTCACACGATTTAACCCGACCAACGGCCCTATAATGC
>CAZYLE010000183.1:0-3816 GCA_964648675.1 uncultured Dehalococcoidales bacterium | reverse complement strand
TTGCGCACAGTGACACGATCGCCAAATTCAATTCTAGGGTTGTCTCTATCGGGTGCTGAGACTACGGCCTGCTTAGTTATATTCTCCAGGGTGAGGATGCGCCCCTCTACGAGGGCCCGCTCATTCTTGGCGTCCTCAAACTCAGCATTGTCGGCACTACCACCCGTCTCCCTGGCACGTTGGATCCTTTCTGCCACTTCCTGGCGACGCACGATCCGGAGGTAGCCCAGCTCTGCCTGCACCCTGGCTAAGCCATCAGGAGTAAGCAGGTATTTCTTTCCTAGCATGCCACACCTCCTCATAGGTAGTAAAAAGATTGAGAGCCTCCTAGGTGGTAGGCTTGCCCTCGGTTAATTAGTTTCGTAGTCCGAGTCGCAGCTGTTGTAGAGTCTATGGCGGCCGTAGCCGCTGCCACCCCGGCCCTCGCCCTTTAGGCTTTGATGCTGATACTCCGATATTCAAGAAGCAACCGCTCCACTTTCCGCCAGGGGTGGTCAGGCAAGTGATGCCCATAGCTGTCAGCGCCAATCTCAACTATCTCTAGCCTTATTTTCCTTTCTTGCTCTTCACCCTGTTGGGTTTACCTCCAATAGCGGGCCCTGTCCGCGAACTTTTCTTTACTGGAAATGACTCCCTCCTAATCCTCTTGAAGTTTCTCTTCCTTCCGCAGGATTTACAGATTCCAATCTCATTGGAATCTATTATCCAGTGGTGTATGCACTTATCGATTGCAACCACCGCTGTGGTATCAACGGACTGTATGAAGATAAAATTGCCACAGTCACCAAGAGCTTCCTTCATAGCTCGGGCAGGCCCAGGCTGATCGCAGCCGTGAAAAGTAACTCTAGCGCCCGGCAACAGGTATCGCTGCCAACAAAGCAAGGCATGCTTTACATCTTCATACTCATTGGAAGCGTTGAAACACAATAAACCAATCTTCTCATGCCAGCGCTTAGCAGCCTCCTCCGAAGTTGTAACTAAAGGAACCACAGTGTCTTGAACCCTCGCTTTGTTTAAGTTGTTGAGAAATGCTATGTAGGGATTCCTCTCGTCTTCACTTACATGAGCATTACTTCCAGCGTGTGGGCCAATGCTATATACTTTATTCCTCTGCCCGTCTTCTGTACCTTTAGCCAGCCAAACAGTGGATTTCCCCTTCCATCCGCCAATCTCTATGATAGCCTGCCTACCAGGTACATCCTTTGCCAGTTTATACAGCAGTTCACACTCACCATCTGATAGCCGACTATCGATTTCACGTGTAAGCTGTCTCACCTTCTCAATGTCGTCAGTCATTTTGCTCCTTTTAAAAACCTGCCTATGAAATCCTCGATGGTTTGAACACCACCATCAACTTTGGCCGGCTCATGACGCACAATACAACTACCGCGAAGGCTGTCCTAAGCGATGCGCAGCCACCTCTAAGAGCTGATTCTGAGGCTAGACTCTGACCAAAGGGGGCTTCCTCACGCTACGAGTGAGGCAAGTTCCAGCTTGTGTCGCTGGGCATCTCTTGAGTTATGCCGCTGACTATACGCTTCATCAACATCATACGCACCCCTCCTGCTCATCGTCAGTACAGACACAACCGTTATGCAGAATACTTACCCACCACAGTTCCCACCCAGCCTAGTCTATCTCACCAAGCGTATCTGAGCAAGTCCGTACAAGGGCTCTCGGTCAGATTTGCTCAACGTTGTGTGATGTGCGGCAGCTTTGCCTCGCTTTATCTTAGGTTTGCCACATAACGACCACTTCACTAGATGGATGGCACTTGGATACAGCGTTTCGGCTATTGAGCCTCCGGTCTTGGTCATTATCTCGGCTATCGATACCAGTAGCGTTTGCTGATATATTACAGTGACTACTGGGAAAGCTTCGCTCAGCTTCGTAGCGCCCTACTAGTGTTCTTGTTCCAGTGCTTACTAGAATGACATCAGGATGTGCCCTAATTGGATTTTCGATTTCGCTCTTTGCGATGGTATGGCTGCCCAACCTTGCCTTACCGGCTTCCCTCTCTTTTACAGTACCATCGGGTAGGATCAGCACATCATGGACATATTGTTTGCCATCAACCACAACAAACCCGAAATTGAAGCTATCTATCTTAGCCATCTTACCAATCCACTAAACCCGCTGGCTACGCTTTGCTATACCTCCTTGGGCGTCGCCTACCCTACTATGTCCACAGACCCTCCGTCGCCTCAATTAAACCTGCAATAGGCTCGACCAAGACCTCCCTAACCTCTGTCCTCACCACCTCATGCTCCGAGATGAAATCCGCTGGGCTCGGCTATCTCTCAAACACTACCAACGTCTAGAAACTCGCTCATGACAGTCCCAGCAGAGAATCTCGCAATTTGAGAGAACATCACCACCAAAGTCAGTTATATGGTGAGCGTCCCATCCGCCCTTATCTGCGCTACCCCTGTTCTGCCATACCAGTGGTTTGCCGCAGGGGGTATAAAAGTGGCTATGTGTTCGTCTCATACACTCACATTGCTCGCCAGCTCTCTCCCACGCCTGCCTAACCACATCTTCGGGGAATGCCATATCCGTTCTCCTTTGTCTTGGTTTGTCTCCAAATCCGCCGGCTGGGCTTATCTGTTAATGCAATAAGTTCTCACCAGTACAAGGCCGTGTAGAGAGGGGCACACAATGTCAGACGGGTTATTTCTTCAAGCTAGCGATGAAATCGTCTAGCGTCAGCGCGGCCATAGTCAAGGTCTGCAGTGTTCCTCGGGCGCCCAGCTCTATCGCGACCCGGCAGACGGTCTCGTTGTCCGGGGCTTCCAGAATATTACAGAAGTCGTAGGATCCGAGCAGGGCATACTGAGCCACTATCTTAACCCCCATGGCTTGCACCTCTTTGTTGACTTCCTTGATTCGCCTTGGGTTGTCTTTGACTGTCCTCCTGCCCTCATCGGTGAGCGTTGAGAGCATCACATAAAACGCCATCTTTAACCTCCCATCTCAGGTTATCACATCGGGTCCCCTGTGCCCCTCTCCCACTATCCCCAATCGTAGTTCCAGCCCCAAGTCCGGGGCTGTCTATGACAAGACCATCGAGCCTCGCTTCCGGCCTGACTACCGAGTTCCTCTTTTACACGATAAATAGAGTAGGACAACTCGTGACTAGACCCTGAGGAGAATAAGTCTTGTGAGGTGCGAGCCCCCTCCCTATCGCATCTTCCACCGGAGCCAGGCGCTGGCTACAGAAGGAGGTTATGTATGGAGCGTGATCTTCTTACAGGATCGTATTCCAGTAGGTGCCAATACACTCTACCACCACGGAGAGGTGGCGTCAAGTGGCGACGGCCAAAGTAGGGAATTGCCCCATCAATCGGGCATCCGCCGCGATCCAACAATCCATCGTGTATTATACCTGCCGGCAGCCAGGCCGCACGGTGTGTTTTGCTACCGTTGCACAGTAGGCAACATTGTGCAATCAGTTTACCCATTCCACGGACGAAACCCATTTCATCGAATCGTCTGATCCCTGCCAGCAGCTAGGCCCAACGGTGCTGTTTTGTTATCGTTGAACAATAGTCACTTTTCACCTCCTGTGATGACAGGGATTACTTGGTAGGTTTTGTCCAAGAGTTTGTCTAGCCCAAGCTCCTCGGCGTGCTCAGCGTAAAACTGCTCAATACAGTCAGCGATCCACTCACCTTCAGTAGCGACGTAGTCAGGGAAGGCAGCCTTTGCCAGCCAGTAGAAAACCAGAATATCGCCAGGCAAGTCTATTTCCTTGGTTATGAATCTGCCCTTAATGGTGGTGGTTGTGCTGGCAGGTGTGCCAGGAGATGTGACGGC
>CAZYLE010000182.1:0-3824 GCA_964648675.1 uncultured Dehalococcoidales bacterium | reverse complement strand
TAGCACGTCCGATCCGTAGTGAAGCGCTCCGAGAGGTAAATGGTGCCTCGTCTAGCCAGGCTTTGGGGCAAGAGAGTGAAAAAAATACTACTTCACACATGCTGCGCTCCTTGTGCCACTTATACGGTAAATCGGCTCAGGGAAATGGACTTCGATGTTACCGCCTACTGGTACAACCCCAACATTCATCCCTTCACCGAGCACCGAAATCGCCTTGAGTCGATGCGGGCGTTTGCCCAGACGATAGATTTGCCCCTTATCATTGCCGAAGGCTACGATATGATCGCCTACTTTCGGGCCGTGGTAGGCCACGAGGGGGAGCGCTGCAACGACTGTTTTCGCATGCGCCTTGAAAAGACCGCCGCAGTCGCCGTAGAGAATGGGTTTCCCTCATTTACCACCACCCTCCTCATCAGCCCATATCAAAAACATGATTTGCTCCGACAGATCGGCGAAGAGACAGCGATGCACAAGGGAGTCGAGTTTTACTACCAGGATTTCAGAACCGGCTTCAGGGAGAGCCAGCAGCTCTCGCGGGAGCTCGACCTGTACCGTCAGAAGTATTGCGGCTGCGTCTACAGCGAGTGGGAGCGCTTCGGTAAAATAGACATCGCCAAGATACAGGGCCCTACATAGTCTCATCATCTATATGGGCCAGCCCAGCCAGTTAAAAACGCCAATCATCTTAAGTCTCATATAGAACATTACAGCGATAAAAATCCATTAGTGCTGTTATATTTGTCATATATGTTACACAGTGATGATGGATAAAAAATGGTTGTGGGAACCAATGGTGTGGTAAAATATAATATCCTTGATGTCAAAAAAACAGTTTGACTACATCACCCTGCCCTGTTATCACAATGACATTAGAAGTTGACCATGTCCAGATTGGTTCCGAGCATTGTATAAAAATCGTTTTATAGGAGTATGTGTTGAGTTACGCTATAAGGCCAATGTACACCGATGATATTTCCCAGGTAACTGAGATCGACCAGGAATGCTTCCCTACACAGTGGCCGACACTATCATTTAAGAGAGACCTCCTTTCTAACCGCCTGTCTCACTATTTAGTTGTTTTAGATGAAAATAACAGCCCTACTGAGCTTGTAGAACAAATTAGTCAAAATGTTTCTTGCCTCGATAGTCGTTTTTCGGAAAGATTAAGGCGCTTCTTTTCCTCAGACAGGACGCCTCGATCGACAACAAACCAACGAATTGTGGGCATTATCGGCTTCTGGATAATGGCGGGCGAGGCACACATCAGCACCATAGGGGTACGACAGGCATATCGAAGGCAGGGAATCGGAGAATTGTTGCTTATCTCGGCAATCGAGCTTGCGCAGATATTGCAAGCCCATGTAATTACCCTGGAAGTCCGCGCCTCCAATTCAGTTGCTCAGGCGCTGTACGAGAAGCTCGGTTTCAACAAAGTAGGTGTTAGGAGAGGCTATTACAAAGATAGGGAAGACGCTGTTATCATGACTACAGATCATATTACCTCAGCACGGTTTCAGGGCCAATTCCAGCGGTTGAAGCAGGCACACACACAAACATGGGGGCCGGACGAGCACCGCTTTACATAAATCCACACCGACAAGCAGGACGCCTCGTTCTTATCATTTTGCATATACCTATAATGCACCCTATCGATGGATATGGGCTAACCAGAGCAGTTGTGTTTGCTGTCTTATAGGCCTTGACAGCTCTAAGCAAGGGTTTTAACATAGCCGCAGTAGTTGATACGGGAAGCTACCGGTTAAAACTACTCGCACCAAGGGAAGATGTACCAGTAAAGACGGAGGTGTAGAATGAGACTAGTTGTCGTCGGACTAGGGCAGTGTGGCGGTAGGGTCGCTGATGAGTTTGCTAGACTTAATAAGAAGGCAAGGTCTAAGCGCGGTATCGAGATAATAACCAGTGCCTACGCTGTCAATACGGACCAAGCCGATTTAGCCGGTCTGAGCACCATAAGAAGCGATTTTCAACATCGAATTCTTATCGGGGGTAGAAAGACTGGCGGTCATGGAGTGGGCAAGATAAACGAGGTGGGTGCTGCGGTAGCAATGTCGGATAGCTATAAGGTGATCGATGCAGTAAGAACAGGAGAAAGGTTCTACGAAACGGCTTCCTTCTTAGTTATTGCTGGCGCCGCCGGTGGGACAGGCTCTGGGGGAATGCCTATCATTGCCAAGGCGCTTAAGGAACGATACCCTAATAAGGCGGTTTATTGCCTCGCCGTCCTTCCCTTCTCACATGAAGAGAGTACAGAGGAGAGGGCCGTCTACAATGTTGCAACCTGTCTCAAATCCACCATTTCTGTCGCTGACGCAGTGATTCTTTGTGATAACGAGCGATTTCTCAAGAGAGATGCCAATCTGATCAGTAATATGGAAAAGATAAATCAGGAAATAGTAGCACCATTTATGGATTTGCTATGTGCTGGTGAGGAGGTAAAGCGAAGTCGTATTGGAGCGAAAACCGTCGATACTGGTGACATAATGCAGACTATGGAGGGCTGGACCACAATAGGCTTAGGTGTATCGCATTTACCTCTATGGAGTAGGCTACCGTTCGGAAGAATACGCAATTTCAAGAAAAAGGGTAGAGAAACGCAGCGAGGATTGGAGGCAGTGGAACAAGCAATAAGTGAGCTTTCGGTGTCGGTCAGTCCCCGGGATGCGGGAAAGGCCCTATACATGCTCTCTGCACCATCCAAGGAAATGAATGTGACTCTGGTGAGAGAGCTCGGAAGTCTTATGAAGGAAATGGCAGAGGATGCCGTGATCAGGAGTGGCGACTATCCCAGAGCCGGCAGCGACATCAGCGTAACGATTATATTCTCCAAGCTTAGTAACGTAGATAGATTGAAGGAGTTCTATCGGGGTGCCACCAGCTCTGCCTCCACTGTGAAAAAGCGACAGAAGGAGGCACAGATAAGGCTTCAAGAGATGGATGAGATCGCCGAAGGCCTACCTACGCTATTTGAGGACCCCAGGTTATAGCCATCCCTTAGATTTGTATTATAGAGTGTTCACCGAGAAGCAATGCTAAGCTTCTCCGCTAATGCCAACTAAGGGTAGCGCCTTAGAGCCCAAGGTGCCCACTGACGCACCAGTACCGCGGGCCGCACATAACCCATTATCTATAGGATAAGCTTGGAGGTTGTGCTACTCGAAGCGACGCAATAAGGATTATTGCTCCCCTTCAAACTATGCTGTCGAGAAGAAGTACAGCTAGCGGCATCATATAGCGCCATAGTTGTGTTCGGTGCAAGCACACCCAGCCACTAGAACCAAGCTCAAGCACCGCAATCACCTTTTGCTACTCTCAACAAGGCCGTTTATCGAGTTGTGCTTGGGCTTACCAGACGCCAGTAGTAGCTGGTGGTGAGGTTCTGAATGATGGCGAACTCCGGGCCGATATACGTCAGAACAATGTTGTCTCCGGTCTGTAGTTCGGAAGCACCTATCTTGAAGTCAACATCGAAGTCTACCTGTTGTTCCTTCCCGTCATACAGACCTATAATGGTAATCGAATAATACCATCGCAAGCCGGAGCGATTATAACTTATCGCTTTCAGCTTGCCGGCACGGCTGGTGAAGACAGCCTGGCAGTTGGGGCAGCGGAGCTTCTTCGTTGACCGATTAAAACTATACAGGTTATGCGCATCACATTCGGGACAAATGAGCATGACCTGCGACAGCGAAGACTTCCATAGCGCCTTGGGACCCTTCCTCCGTCTAGCCAGGTAGCCCTTATCATAGCTAGCTCTGCTCACCGGGTCGGATAGACATAGGTAGGCCTCATCAAGGAGCTTCATC
>CAZYLE010000181.1:3062-3874 GCA_964648675.1 uncultured Dehalococcoidales bacterium | reverse complement strand
CTTAAAAGAATATTATAACACATAAAAGCAGTTATTTTAAATATTTTAAGCCTCGCTAGTTAAGCCACAATTTAACTCCACACGAGCTTATCGGGCTCGCTAACCAGTTTTTTCTCCCCGGCCAGTTCACGAATCCTCAAGAGGGTCATGTTAACATCCGGAGTGAGATAGACCCAGTCAGGACCCGATGGGATCCAGTAAGGGGAGTTGATTCGCGCTACCTTTAGCTCCTTGGTATTCACATAAATGCCAAACTTCTCTAGCTCCAACGGTTTCCTCCTCTCTATTATTTATTCTGCATCCTTAAGCCTTGCGACCACTTCCTCGATAGTCTCATCAGGGGTAGAGGCCCCAGCGGTCACCCCAATGCGTTTGTCATTTCGAAGCCACACAGGATCGATCTCCTCGGCACCGTCAATGAGGTGCGTTTCGACAACTGCGGAGCATATCTCAGTAAGACGCCGCGTATTGGCACTCCAACGAGAGCCAACAACCAACACCATGTCCACCCTTTTTGCCAGCTCGAGGGCTGCCTCTTGCCTCTTTCGTGTGGCATCACATATTGTGTTAAAAATGCGTAGCTCGGAGATGAGGGCAAGATAGGAATCGGCAAATGCTGAAATAAACTGAGTGAAGCTGGAGAAGCTCTGGGTGGTTTGGGAAAGGATACCGATTCGCTGTGGTAAATTGTCAAAACTAGGGAGCTCAATAGCAGCTAGCCCCTTCCCTTTAGCCCAGCCAAGCACGCCTTGCACCTCCGGATGATTGTCATCGCCAAAAACGATCACGAAAAATCCCGCCTCGGCTAATCT
>CAZYLE010000181.1:0-3052 GCA_964648675.1 uncultured Dehalococcoidales bacterium | reverse complement strand
TCTCTTTGCAGCGACTTGGGCACGCCGCACAAATGGGCAGGTGGTATCGATTATTCGAAACCCGCAAGCCCCTATCTTCTCCACCACATCGGGGCTCACACCATGTGAGCTAATCGCAACGGTGCTCCCCTCAAGCTGGTCAACACTTTCTACTGCCTTGACCCCGAACTGGGCAAGCCTGTCCATTACCCGCTGGTTATGCACCACTGGACCCAGAGTCAAGAGAGGGCCAAACTCCTGCGCTGCCTTTTCCAAGATCTCGATCGCACGCCTCACTCCGGTACAAAACCCTAGTTCAGCGGCTTTCTCGATCTCCATAGATACCTCTATAGCTTTCGGGGAGAAGCTCAGCGACCCGATGCATAATGACTTCAGTAGCACTGGCTAATTTGGCCTTGGTTAAATTGCCGTCGACGGGAGGGAGAGTGAACGGTTCACCGATGTTCACCGTTATGCGTACCCGGCCAAAGAGGAAGCCCGGGCCCAAGACTCTTTCTGTGCCTGTGATGCCCACGGGGAGGATGGGGGCACCACTGCGTAAGGCGATAAGTGCCGTACCCGAACGCGCCTGCTGCATGGCAGCTGTCTTGCTTCTTGTCCCCTCGGGAAACATGCCCAATGCCAGTCCCTCCTTCAGCGTCTGTTGCGACCAGCGGAGTGCCCTTCTATCAAGTTGCCCGCGGCGCACTGGGAATGCCCTGAAGCCACGCACCAGCGGCCCTTGGACCGGATGACGAAATGACTCCTCCTTAGCCATATACACGATCCTTCGCTTAAGAGTTGCCGAAAGAATCGGGGGATCGGCAATGTTAAGGTGATTGGCTACCACGATTAAGGATCCCTCAGTAGGAACATTCTCCTTCCCCCACACCTCTCGTCGAACCAGAATGCGGAGCAGTAACTTGACAATCATAGTTTCCAGGTAGTAGAACAAGGTCATCAGCCTTCCTCCATCATGCCTAAAATTTCTGATAGCACCTGCTCGACAGTAAGTCCGTCTGTATCGACTAGCCTAGCATCTTGAGCAGGTTGAAGAGGAGAGACGGTGCGCTCGCTATCGATCTTATCCCTCCTTTTCAGGTCGGCAAGGACAGCCTGGTAATCTGCCACGCCACCTCGCTCCACCAACTCAAGATAGCGCCGCTTAGCCCTTTCCTCAAAGGATGCACAAAGATAAACCTTTAACTCAGCACGCGGTAATACGATCGTTCCGATGTCACGCCCTGCCATAACGATCTTACCCTCCAGGGCCAATGCCTGCTGCTGCTCGACCAGCGCCTTCCTGACGCCAGCTACCTTCGCCACCAAGGAAACACCTCGCTCTATGTCCGGCTCCCGAATCCCCGATGTAATATCGTCACCATCAACGAGTACTTTGTCAAGTGGCGCAAGCTCGATGCCAGTGCTCTCGGCAAGCCGGCTGAGACTCTCTTCATCCTCGAGATCGATGTTGAGCCTTAACGCCTTCCAGGTAAGAGCCCGATACATCATTCCTGTATCAACGTAGCGATAACCCAGCCTGTGGGCTAACATCCTGCCGATGGTGCTCTTCCCGACCGCAACTGGTCCATCTATGGCGATTGTCGATGGCCGTGACATGTTTGTCAAATTATATCCAAGGAGGTGAGATTAGGCAATCACTTTCCACTGCGTCTTCTGAGCCACAGTCCGATGCCAAGACAAGCTATCGCTATGACTATGAGAACAGCCCGCAGGACTATTCCAGAGAAGGAAGTGCCATTATTCGGCGGCGGAGGTGTTGGTGACGATAGCGAGGTAGGGGCAGGTGTCGACGCGAACATAGTCGCTGGAGTAGGCGTGGGCGTCGGTGTAGGCATTAGTGTAGATGTGGCAGATGGTGTCGGCGTCGGAACGACAAATAGCCCTTGACATGGGGTGGGAGCTGGATTATCCACAAATTCGCCTCCGGGTGGTGAGCGTTCCAGCGAGTGGCCTTCATCAACACCCGAATGATAAGTGCTTTGCGGTGGATCATCGCCCCATGAGATCGCATCGATAACATTCCCTGAGCCGTCCTCAAGGATGAGGCGGTCGCCCTCATTGTTCAGGCCATTGCCAATGCAACCATCTTGAAGGAATACCACGGTGCAATTTAATTCGGGGAAATTGGTATAGATGCCCTCCGTGGCAGCGACCACCGCAAAACCCCCTGCAACGAGGGTTAGATAAGGAATCGGATCGCTTGCGTGATTATCGGTAATAGTCCAGCCCGTAAGCTCAATGGCATCATCGGTCGGATTATAGATTTCCACCCACTCAAAGTCCGCATCCGGGCCACTTTGCGGTGGATTATATTCAACCTCGTTGATCAAAACATCTCCCCTCTCTGCCGTGGTGCCGATGGGAGTATGCGTTGGGGTTGGTGTGAGCGTTGGTGTCGGTGTCAGAGTCGGCGGCGATGTAGACGTGGCGATAGGTGTAGGCGTGGGACTGGCGGTCGGCGTTGGTGCTATGGTTGGCGTAGGCGTAGAGGGTGAGGTTGGCGTAGGTGTGGCTGTTAGCGTAGGCATAGGGGTAGAGGTTGGCGTAGGTGTTGCCATCGGTATGCATGTTGGAATAGGTAACGGCGGTTCCCCGAACATCATTTCATCAAAGTAGGCGATAGCTGTCATATAGCTGGCTGGGCTTAGTATGACCTGCACACGCGCCGAATGAGCATTCAATGGCGCAGTGACTTCACCTGTAGCCAGAAGGCGGTATTGGGGTTGGTTATCTACTAGGGCATCCAGCGAATCCACATGAGATATTTCACTCCCAAAGCCGTATTCGTTCTCGTACCACGTGATTCGCAGGAAAATCTTCTCAATGTTGGGATCGTTTTTTATAGCGTAGCCAGCAAAAGCACATTTTTCCCCTCCCTGTATCAAGACCACCTGGTAAATCCACTTCGTGCTTGCAGTGTCGCTTTTGAAGGTGCCAGCGTAGTCACCGTAACAAACTGGAAATTCAGTTACGGAAAGGGCGCCACCAGAATACTCCCACCCAGTGACACCATCCTCGAAACCACCATTCACCAGCAGTTCGTCGGGCG
>CAZYLE010000180.1:2973-3877 GCA_964648675.1 uncultured Dehalococcoidales bacterium | reverse complement strand
GTATGGGCAAACTAAAGAAATTTATGAAATTCCTTTGTAAGAAATACGAGACAGACGATATTCTTAAAAGTTATGGTAAAGGCTCTTGGCAACTAATAAGCGAATCTGGCATAGATTTCGGTGATGCCAGAGCGCAATTGGCCGCCATGGATATACTTTTGCATCAAGACTTAATAGAGGCCGTAGACCTGCAAGGAACTAAACGAGAAGGAGTCAAGCATATCCGGCCCCCCACTAAAATCAGACCTTCATAACAAGGGTTAAGAAGTAGGCAACAGGACTGGCCAGAGATAGTATCAGCCGTGGCCGAAGGTATAACGAAAGGCATGATCAAGGGGTTCACACAAAAATAAGAAGCGGGCAGTCTAGGTGCTTTGCGAAGTGGTCTGTCACGCATCTTGTAATTGCACTAAACTCGGTCTTGTTACTTGGATGAACTTGCGATAGCCGCGGTTATTTGATACTTTGACACTAAAGCGAGGGCGTATAGCGCATGAGCAATGGTGGCTATTCCCGGCGTCGGGGTTGTGCCCGACTGGACGCTCAGCGCTCTATTTTCTTGGTAGACGAAGATGTCTTTCCTCTCCTGACGGGTTATCTCCAAGGAGATATCCTCAAGGGACTGTGTCATGGTACTGCTCGCAACAGCCGCCTACCTGACCAAGCACCTGAGCCGAGAGAGGATTGTTGCCACCATTGCCAGATGGCGTATAGGCATAGAAACACCTAGGGAGGTAAACGGAAATGCAGGGTACCCTATACGAGGAAAAAATTTACTCGAAGTGGAACATCCTTATCATGAGCACCGTTGTTCTGGCACTGCTGGTTGTGCTTATCTGGCAAATGGCAGCCGGTCCGCTGGGAACGCGCCCCGCCTCAAACTGGTTCTTCGTGGGAATGATAC
>CAZYLE010000180.1:0-2963 GCA_964648675.1 uncultured Dehalococcoidales bacterium | reverse complement strand
TGATCATCAGGGGGACAACAAGGGGCATTTCCGTGGGCTACGGTGTCATCCGTCATCATATCCCCTGGAGCAATATTGCCGGCTGCCGGCTGGACAAAGCCTCGGCAGTGAGATACGGAGGATGGGGCATCCGCCTGGGCTGGGCAGATGGCAAGAGGCGTCTAGTCTACAATATCCTCGGTAGCCCGAGAGTGGTGGTAGAGAAGAGACAGGGCAGCTACCCTGAGTTCGTTTTCTCCACCAGAAACCCGGATGGATTGATGAAGGCTATCAGGGAGGGGATTGGAGAAAGAGGATAACTGAGATGGCATACCGCAAGCCGACCAAGGCAGACTGGGGAAAGACCGCCGTTTATCTGGCTGCATATATCATTGCTATTGGCGGCGGAGCGTTTCTCCTGCTGCCTATGGGTACTGTCGGACTCTTGGTCTGGGCGGTAGTAGTTGTATGTGGTCTTTTCCTGCTGGTAAGGTGGCATGCAAAGAGTACCGCTTATCGCTGCATGAATTGCGGTCATGAATTTGAAACATCTCTGCTCACCGACCTCGCAAGCCCACACGGCATCGGCAACGGTGGATGGAAATATCTGAAGTGTCCCAAGTGTGGACGGCGGACCCGAGCTGTGGTACTGGTCAAGGGGGCAAGTAGACCCGGCACTCCCTGAATGCACAAGGTGATTCAATTACCGGGTACCGGGAACCGAGTCTGAAAGATATTTGAGGTGGACCGCATCATGATGCCAGTTGCACACCACTCGACCTTCCCACCGTTGCTGAGCTATATTCCACCATGTTACACTTCTTCACTAATGAACGGTGCTCGAATAGCCTCGGTAAGACACTCACGTCTGGAGTCGCCAGAGTAGCCTGTGGAAAGACCATCTGTACTGTTGAACAGGTCCCGTGAAATCCTGGAGACTGAGGGATTTGTACCTCTGGTCAAACGCGGCTTATCTTTCATAGCAGGTCATTTCTTCAAGTACGAGACGTACTATCTGTATGAGAGTGACGGCAGCACCTACAGGAGGCGCAGCGACACCGATTTCGTGCCCAAGGTGGACGGTTTGTCCTTCAGGGTGATCCACACGAACGAAGAGGCCGATGAGCTCGAAGCGCAGGGGTTCCAGTTCAGGGAACATGCTGGCGACGCGAGGAGCAAGCTGAACAATGGGGCGATAGCATTCTGCGTTTTCGTCGGGCATGACCTTGGCAACATAGGGTGGCTCTGCACCACGCAGCAGGCCAGGGACAGCCTGAATGAGCCTCCCCCCGAGGTGGACTTCTCAAATGGCGAGGCATGGGCTGGAGGCGCTTGGACCAATCCAAAATACAGGAGAATGGGGCTTCACACGTACTGCGGCCTAAAGAGGGATGAGTGGTGGCTCCAGAAGGGGATTGTGAAGAGCAAATGGGCGGTTGCCAAGACAAACGTCGCCTCATTGACTGCGGAATCCAAGACAGGCGCTGTTAGATACGGCGAAGGACGCTTAATCAAGGTGCTCTGGTGGAAGTCGTGGAAAGAGAAGCCACTGATGCAGGTATGACAATACAATGGACAGCGTACGTTTTTTGTTCGAAAGGGTGCAGCAAATCTATCAGACCGAGGGAATCAAGCCCCTGGTCAGCCGCGTATTCACCTTCATCCTTCATTTATTCCTCGATTACCGGAGCTACCTCTTGTATGTCGAATACACCAGGGACTTGCCGGAAATCAGTGAAGCCGATTTCATGCCTAAAACAAACGATTTCACCCCGAAAGTGGTAACTTCCAATATAGAGGCCGACGAACTGGAGGCTCAGGGGTTTGAGTTCCGCTCCACAATCCCCAATGCAAGGAGGCGACTGGACAGAGGAGCCATTGCGATGTGTATTTTCGTGGGGCGCGAACTCGCCAACATAGGATGGTTCGCCATGAGCCAGGAAGCTAAGGACAGCTTGGGCGAGCCGCCCTATCGGGTTAATTTCCCCAACAAAGAATCTGTAGGTGGAGGTCTGTGGACGAATCCGAAATATAGACGCATGGGATTCCGCGTCTATAACAGATATATGTCCCTCAGGCTGGTGCTGGACAAAGGAATCCAGGTTAGGCGATCTGCCATCGCCAAGAGCAACCTCCCAGCGATTAAGAGCCGTGCCAGCTTCGAGCACAAGCCATATGCTGAAGGCCGCTATCTAAAAGTATTGTGGTGGAAGTCGTGGAAGGAAAGGCCATTGACGCTTCTGTAATAGAAGGGAACCGCCAGGCAAGATGCGTAAACCGGCCGACTTCCAACGATGGGATTTCCCGCCAGAAGATACGACACCTGCTATGCCTCGCAACTTCCTTGAGAACGACCGGCAAATCACACCTGCCAATGGGAGATATGACATGGAGGGATGGTCGATAGAGGAAATCAGGAATAGGGACTTAATGGCACCATGAGGATTATATTGTGGTGTCTGCGGAGCCTACATCGCGACTAGGGATTAAAACGAACAATTCAAGGCGGTGTTGGCGAATCTCTACGGAACTAAGCCAGAAGATACCGAATGTATGGGTTGTATGCAACCCGATCCGCCGCGGAAATTCTACGATTTTTGCAGGACATGCTGGATAAGAGACTGCGTCAGATCTAAAGGGTTCTACTCCTGCCATCAATGTAAGGAATGGCCATGCAGCATGATCGAGAATTTTGGTCTTGCTACTGGCGTCAGGGTGATGAAACGGACGATCGCCATATGGGGGTCCAATGTGGCCAGGTATGGTGATGAGAAGGGTAGTGTTGAATGGGCCATGGCTGAATGCCAGCGCTATCACTGTCCTGCATGCGGCAAACCGCTTTTCAGGGGTGCACAACGTTGCAGGGCCTGCAAGATACGCGTGGCTGATGAACTTGACGGATCGCTTTGAACCGTACTCCCTGTGCAGGATGCGGCCTGTTTTAACAACCGGCTCTCGTTCAGGGACTGGGCCGACGGCAGGCT
>CAZYLE010000179.1:0-3887 GCA_964648675.1 uncultured Dehalococcoidales bacterium | reverse complement strand
ACATTGGGGATGATCACCGCTGCCAGCACCCCGAGGATGGCGACCACAATCAGTAGCTCGATGAGGGTAAAGCCTTTCTCCCCTCTTTTAGGTGGTCTCATTTTTCACCTCCTTTCTTTTTTGAGGCTGTTTAATTTTGGTTTTAGCTTTAGCTTTATCCTTATGCTCCCTTCTATACACGACTTGAAAAAGGTATCAACAGCGGTTGATACAATATAAATGTCCGTAGACAATAATCTACAGCTTTAATAGCAACAGGGGAAGTCCTGAAGGGATAATTCTGTGAGCCGAAAGGGTCAGCTTAGTACGCCTTTTGCCTCAGCCTAGTCTGTTATAGAAAAAGGGGTTAACCTCACCCCAAGTGTCCCCCTCTCCTTTGAAGGAGAGGCCGAGGTATAAATACCATTCAAAAAGCCTAGGGAGGGGCTTTATTTTTGGTTACAGGTTACTAGTTCTAGGCAAAATCAACCAAAAAAGGCGATTTGAAGACTTAGCAAGGTTAACGACTCCTAAAAATCAGCTCTTACTGCTTTGAAAATTGTGCCAAACCCCGCTTGACAGGGCTTTTCAGATGTGATAGATTAGAGTATCATCACTTGATAGGAGAGCAGGGTGCCAAAAGTAGTAATTGACCTAGACGAAGTCTACGATGTGGATGAGGCTGCTAACCTACTTAGTAGAGGTGTTGCTACCATTTGGCGGTGGATTAGGGACAATAAAATCGTAGCACTACGCATTGGTGGGCGAACGCTGATCCCTAAGAGCGAGATAGAGAGGTTAAAAAATACTCAAGCCATTCTAGCCGAGAGGAAGCAAGGGAGTAATGGTTAAAGAGATACTGGGCTATATCTGCCTTGCTGGGGCTGTTATCTCGTTTGTCACCATGTATTTGTTGCCTCGCTTTAACCGCCGCAAAAGGCCAAATCCGGCTACGGCTAAAGGAGAAGAACGCCTGATACGGATTGAGGAGCGCACCGGTCTCATGATACCGCTTCAGCTAATCCTCATCGGAGCGGTGCTCCTTACATAGGGGTGAAAGGCAGTGATAAAAGTAAAGAATGACATCTGTGATAAATGTGGGATGGAGATTGAGGTCCCCGATTTTGACGAGACGCGGCCAATGTCCCAATATTTCCCGAAGTGGGAGCGAGCTATTCTAAAGCATGCCTGGCAGTACCATCGGGAAGACTTCCCACCTAAACTACCATCCTTTACTCAATTCATGAAGTGGTTGAAGACACCCGAAGGTAAAGAATGGAACCGGAAACAAAATCACTGGAGAGTGAAGACACTCAACGGTTTTGCAACTTTATTTCGCCGGAGTGGAATATGAAGCGACATCCTGAAATAGGAGCAAAAGATTCGGTCAGGTGCAGCCAACTCAACCTGACTTTTAATCAGGTTGAGTGCTCTGAAAAACAAACTGAGTGGGGCGGCCAATGGGCGCATTAGTTTTCTGTCTCTGCGCCAAAGAACAACAAGGGCCGTTAGCTCAGCTGGTAGAGCAGTGGACTTTTAATCCATTGGTCGCAGGTTCGAGACCTGCACGGCCTACCAGAGATAACCAAAGGTATCAATCCCCGACCCAAAGGTATAAAGTATTAAAGAACCAGTCCGCCCAGCTTTGGGGGACTGGTTCTTTAATTGCGTGGCCATCAACAGGACGGGATTACAATAGCATCACCGACCACGCTAACGAGACCTTATCACGACTCGCCTCAGTAACAGCAAGCTCAGTAATGGCCCCATTGGCGTTGCCGGAATATGTAATGGAGGGGGTGCCATGAAGACGCTGGCTACAATCCAAGCTTTTCTCCACAGTCGTCGTGCCAAAAATCTCAAGCCTAGAACCATTGAGTGGTATGAAGGTTTTCTCACACCGTTTGCCCGTTTCTCGCCTGAACTCCCCATGGAGCCGGAGCCTATCGAGGAATTTCTAGGAGGGATCGGAGGGGAGCCAGAAACAAGGCATGCCTACTATCGGTGCCTCAAAGCCCTCTATCGCTTTGCATGTAAGCGCAATCGCTTGTTGCCTAACCCGATAGAACTCATAGACCCACCACGATGCCCGGACAAGGTCATGCCTACCCTCGAGCCACGCGAAACAATGCGGCTACTTGACATGGCTGACAACTTGAGAGATAGAGCCCTACTAACACTTGTCGTAGACAATGGTGCCCGGTGCGGCGAAGTAATTAACCTCCGTAAGCAGGATATCAAAGACGATAGTATCCGGGTGACCGGCAAGACTGGTCAAAGACAAATTCCTATCAGTGACGAGACGAGGCGGCTGCTTCTATCTCTGGCATCCGTTGACTCGAGTAGTGACTATCTGTTTACCAACGTTAGGGGACGACCGCTGACTAGGCACGGTGTCTATTGGATAGTCCGTGGTTACATGACAAAGGCCGGAATACAGGGGCCAAAACTCGGCCTTCACCGCATCAGACATTCCTTTGGAAGAGGCTACTTAGTAAACGGCGGAGATGTCCGGTCTCTCCAGGCAATAATGGGGCACAAACATATTACCACCACGCAGAAGTATGCCTCGCTCAGTCTAACCGATATCATCACCAAGCATCGCAAGTTTAGCCCCCTTCGGGCCGCCCATGCTGCAGCCCAAGAGAGCTTCTTTGATACAGACCGAGCGATAAAAGAGGCTGAGGCAATACTAGCAGAGAATGAAGACGAACATAGAAAGACATAAAGAAGAAAGCCACCCCGGGTAAAGTTGGCTTCCACGAGAAGCGGTGAGGCGGTAGCCTCAAGCTCCTGAACTTATTTAGACGCCTCACCTCAAAGTCAAGAAAGGAGGCAAACTATGGACTATAGGATAACCCTTCATCAGGAAACCCTGGGCATTACCCAGAGAGCACTCAAGGCTCTGAGAGATGAACTGGCACAAAGGATAAGTCACGAGATCCTCGTTTTTCAGGTTCCATCAGAAGACGACAGCCATTGTGAAATCTACGGCTTCTTCCTAGTTGACAAGACAGACAAAGAAATTGTCATTATCGGCGACGGTTTCCGGGGTGATGGCGGTGGTGAAGGTGGAGCCGGACACCGAGCTGCCCTAGCATTACTGGCAATATATCACTTGGTACCGATTGAGATGATGCCCGAAGAGGCAATTGCCTATCGTGAGGATGCGTGGGCGGCCTACCGTGAAATTGCCGACAAGGTGCTGGAGATAGCTGAGATATCAAAGTTCGATATCGCCCAGGAGAATACCCCTGAGTATGTCGATTGGTGTTTTAGTCACCTTAGGAGTTAGACACTGTGCCTAGAAAGCAAGAACCTGACTGCACTCAATGTCACCACTTTGTTAGGGTTGAGGGCAAGCCGGCTTGCACCGATATACCCCAGAAGGAAGGCAAGCCCTGCTATAAGATCCTGAAATCACTCAAAATCTGTGGCGACTTCTGGAGGGCAGAGTGAAACCAGCTGAAATTGAACGTCTCAAGGAACTCGTGCTGAGGGTCACCGATGAGGGACTCTATGTGGTTTCGCTTGAGGAGTCGCTCGAACTCGAGAGGCTGCTCAGGAAGAAGATTGGGGAGCTGGAGTTTGGATTTCCCATATGCGGGGAGGAGTGACAGGAAGTATGGAAACGAAAAGCGGAGTAAACAGTACAGGGGAACTGTGCGTTTAATGGGTATTAAACGCTAAAGAGATTGAAAATATGAATTTAAGATATGCACAAGAATATGGAGGTCAGCAACTTCATTTAGTTGAGGTGCACACTGATGGTTCGGTATCTTTCCAAGCTCTATGTGGCAGGAAGCCTGAAAAACGTGGTAATTGGCGGATGACTATCAACTGCCCGCTTGGGCATGCCTGCAAGAAGTGCCTCAAGGCCGCTGATAGAGTTGAGGAATCATTACCGA
>CAZYLE010000178.1:0-3901 GCA_964648675.1 uncultured Dehalococcoidales bacterium | reverse complement strand
TGTCGATGCTCTGGTAAAAAAACAGACCCGTCAACATGAAGACCTTGATGTCGTTGTAGACCTCAATAAAGTAGAGACAATAAAACAAGCACTAGGAGAAAGAGGCTTCGAAGTTTCCGAAGATGAGCTACCAACAAGGTTTGCCCTGAGGGATACAAAAGGCTGTATTATCGATTTTCACACAGTTACCTTTGATAAGGAGGGTGGAGGAATACAGAAATTGCAAAATGGTAGGTCATATAGGTATCCTCATGAGGGCTTTGCCGGAATAGGCGAAGTAGGTGGACAGAGATTAAAATGCCTTACTGCTAAAGTACTGGCAGAATGCCATTACGGATATCAACCAGATGATAAGGATAGGCACAATATGCAAGTACTAAACCAATATTTTGGCATTGAGCTTAAAGAGCCCTATTTAGTTGATTGATGGTTTATATTAATTTGTTAGCAAGCACCTTGTTTACTGCATTATCTGTTGTGGACATTCCCGATATATTGTTCCAATGTAGTCCAGGGCAGCGCTATGCTAGCTGGCTGACGTCCCATATTCTGTAGGCTGAGAGGAAACAATGAATGTAAAAACTTTTCTGTCAAATAGAGAGAGGGCACCTTCCGAGTTTGTCGAAAAAGTGAAAGGTATTATAGGCGAGGAAAACGTCTCTGATAGTGAATGCGACCTCATTTCCTATAGTCTTGACTATTGGTTATATGGCATTTTCCTTTCTCAGTATGGTAATTTACCATCGCTCCCCAGTGTGGTTATCTCTCCTAAGAACCATGAGGAAATACAGAGCATCCTGAGATATGCCAATGAATATAAGGTCAACATCACGCCATTTGGTGGTGGTTCAGGTGTGCTCGGTGGTACTATTCCTATGGAAGGCAGCGCCATCCTGAACCTTCAGAAAATGAATAGATTTATCTCCCTGGATGAAATGTCGCTCGTTGCTGAGTTTGAAGCAGGAATTATCGGCGCAAATCTCGAGCGGGAGCTAAATCACAGAGGCTATTCAATGGGTAATATCCCCCAGTCAATCTACTGCTCCACGCTGGGAGGATGGATCGCAACACGTGCTGTAGGGCAGTTCTCCACAAAATATGGGAAAATCGAGGACATGGTCCTAGGTATGGATGTAGTGCTTCCCAACGGAGATCTTCTTAGTATAAAACCAGTTCCAAGACGCTCCACCGGACCTTCATTGAAAGACCTGTTCTTGGGCGCTGAAGGAACTCTTGGCATTGTGACCAAGGCAGTGGTATCAGTACATCCTTTACCAAAGGCAACAGCAAAGCAATCATTTAATCTCGACTCCGTTGAAGTAGCATTGGATGTAGTGCGGAGGGTTTTGAGATGTGATGCCAAGCCTGCAGTGGTGCGAATATTTGATGAGGCCGAAAGTGAGAGGTATTTCGAGGAATCAGAGAACAAAGTAACGGTGATCTTCATCTCAGAGGGCGAGCCAGATTTAGTGGCGCTTGAAAGCAGGGTAATAGAGAAAACTGCCGAAGAAAGTGGGGGGTAGTCTCTAGGGGAGAATCGGGTGAATATCTGGCTTGAGAAACGTTTCGATATAGGTATGGGTCCCATCCTGATGCAACAGGGAGGAATCGTAGACACAATTGAGGTCGTTTCCCTATTCAAGGATGCGGCAAAGCTCTATGATGACATGATGTTCTCAATGAAGGCAGTGGAAGGTGCGATATCGGTGTCGGGTCATTTCTCACACTTCTACCGAGAAGGAGCTTGCCTATATATCACGTTCGTTGGTTTCCCCAAAGACCCAATGCGTTACTATAAGGACACGTGGACTGCCGCTATGGAAGCCACTTTAAGACACAACGGCTCAATTAGCCATCACCACGGAATTGGATACTGGAGAAAGGAATTTATGCAGCAGGAGCACGGTGCTAGTGGGGTGGAGTTGCTCCACAGAATCAAATTTGCGCTGGACCAAAATGGCATTTTAAATAGAGGAAAGCTTATCGAAGATGGAGGATAAAAGAGAACTGGAACAGATTACAAATTGCGCAATGTGCGCCGACATGTGCAAGCACAGTTGCCCTACCTATCTTGCCACGGGGAAGGAGACGATTACCCCCCAGAAACTGGCGCGTCTCATCGTATATGAGGAGAAAGGTTTCATTGAGGACAGACAGGGCTTCTTCGACGTCATATTCCAGAGTGCCATGTGCGGGGCATGTAAGGCACATTGCATCTATGGCAACTATGACCTGCGCCAATACATTCATAGAGCGCGGAGCAAGGCCTTCCAAGAGGGAATGCTTCCCGATGAAATAAGGAAGCGAGTCGAGACGTTCATAAGGTTTGGCAATCCCCACGGCGAACGGCAGCTTCTTGATAAAGGAGCGGGAGTCCTCGGCTATTTCGTTTCCTGTTCCGCCTACTCCGACCAGCAGATACCGAAGGCGATGGACCGGATATTCTCTATGAGCACGGAGCAGGTTCATGAATTCGGCGGTGCCGATATTTGCTGCGGCTCCCCCCTCTACTATGCTGGGGACGTGGACGGATTCACCAAGGCAGCAGAGAAGATGAAAGTGGAGATTGAGAAGAGAGGACTACGGAAGGTCATTGTAGATTGTCCCACCTGCCTTAAAATGATGACAGAGGCGTACCAAGAAGTCGGCGTTGACTTGGAGGTGGAGCTTGTCCACACTACCGTATTCCTCAATGCTCTGCTTAAGGAAGGGAAGATAAAAGTAAACCGGGCAAATGCTACGGTAACTTACCATGACCCGTGTATTCTGGTGAACGACCTCGGTGTCTCCGCTGCCCCCAGGGAAATCCTTGGAGCACTAGGTTTCAAGGTTAGGGAGCCGGTCTACTCGATGGGTAGCACTCACTGCTGCGGCGGGCTGTCTGGAGCAAGGATTGGCGATGCCAAGGTCGCCAATGAGGTGAGAGTGATGCGCATCAATGAACTCAAGGAAACCGCCGCTGATGTCTACGTTTCCGCATGTCCGACCTGCAAGTCTGTGTTATCCGATGTGGATATGAAAGACATAGCTGAGATCGTTTCAGAGCAGATTGTCGATGAATGAAGAGAAACTGGCACGAAGCATACAAGGCGGGATAGAAGAGGGGACCGGCGAGAAAGCCACCGTCTCGGTTAAAGACGGCATCGCCACACTGAGCGGGCGTTTTCCCAATTATCAGAGTGTTGTGGATGCTGGACATATTACTGGTGAATTTGAGCAAGTAAGGGAAGTGCTAAATGAAATCGATTATCCCGGCAAGAAACCCTTTACTCCGCCTCCAAAGGTATCCGATGAACTTGCTGGGAGAGAGTTCGATGTTGTCATTGTCGGTGGGGGAGTAATCGGCGTCGCAATCGCCAGGGAACTGTCACGGTTTGCCCTAAGCACAGCTCTAGTTGAGAGGCACAACGACCTAGGAATGGACCAGACATCGCATAGCAACGCCATGGTACACCCAGCCGTCGTTACCACTTATGGCACCCTGAAATGGGAGATGAATTACAGGGGAAACCCGATGTGGGACCAGGTTGCCAGCGAACTCGATTTCGATTTCGAACGTATCGGGACACTCATTGTCGCCGAGAACCCTGAAGGGGAGCAAATGATTCCCTATGGCATAGAAATGGCTACCAAACACAAGGACCCACCTCCAAGAATGCTGGACAGGGAGGAACTGGACGAGATTGAGCCAGGGCTTGCGCCAAACATCAGGAAAGGTCTCCTCATATGGAACTCAGGCATTGTCAACGTATTTGAGGTCGTGGTGGCATATGCCGAGAATGCCGTGGCCAACGGAGTGCAGTTCTTCCTGGATACCTGCGTAACGGGCGTGCAAACCGAGGATGGAAGCATCAGGGCAGTAGATACGACGAGAGGAACCGTCAGGACGCGTATCTTGGTG
>CAZYLE010000177.1:0-3926 GCA_964648675.1 uncultured Dehalococcoidales bacterium | reverse complement strand
TGGAGACGGTAGTGGACCCATATTCCAGGATGTATGTATTCGAAATAAGTGCCCGCATCGTTGCCGGTTCCAATGCTTTGGTGCCAACTTCTGCTTATGCAACGTATACCTACCCAGAAGAGATGACTTATGCCCGGAGAATAATGATAGACATAAAAGAAGGTCTAAAAAGAGGCGAGTTACAAAAAGTAGTTACATAGGTGTGAATCTAATGTCAGACTTAGCGGCAAGGAAACAATATAGAGAATCGGTGTCAGCAGACCATCTTCCTGATCGGTTGACCATAGGCAAATACAGTTTTGTGTCAGCTAGAACTCCTTTAAGATATGGCCTAACACCGGGCGATGCCGCCCGAGCCTACGAAGAGGAGGATTATAGCGGACCAAGCATCCTTTCCGCTGAAGTAATACAGGAAGGGACAAAAATACGCTCCTATGGAAATGTGGAGGATTGGGATACCGGGCTATCTGTGATTGGAGGGCTTTCAGATATATATCCACTGGATGAATTTGTCTGTGTTATGAAGCATGCAATACCATTTGCAGTAGCGAGAGCTAAGAGTGTTGAAGAAGCTTATGAGCTTAGTTGGAATAGAGACCCCATCATTCCTTTTGGTGGTGTACTGGCCCTGAGCGGGGTTGTAGAAGAGCAAATCGCCCAGAAGATACATGAGACCTTCATAGACGGCATCCTGGCAAGAGGTTATTCTCAAAAGGCAATTGAGATACTGACCGCAAAGTCAGACCTTAGAATATTGGCCCTTCCCGCTATAAAAAGTGGGGTACGGGATTATGGATATGAAGCTAAAAGCATCAATGGGGGCATGCTTGTTGCTGAAAGGCACAGATTAAAAACGAGGAGCATCTCCGAAATCGTGGTAACCTCACAAAAGAATCCCGATGAGGAAATGCTTAAATCGGCGCTTTTCCAGTGGATTATTTGCTCCTTCGTCCGGTCTAATGCCGCCACCTTTGGAGACGAGCGGGTAACCTATGGTGTCGGCGCCGGGCAAGGCAGCCGCGTGGATGCAATCAGTGTTGCGCTATCCATTTCGGCAGCGAGATGTCCATATTACCAAAGATGGCAAGAAAGAAAGGATTATCCACTGGTTTTGGCCACTGACGGATTTCCCCCAGAGCCAGATAGCATAGAAACATGTCATAGGTATGGAATGTCGGCTCTGATGTCCCCCAGGGGGTCAATCAAGGATCAGATAGTATTGGATAGAGCGAACGAACTGGGGATGGTAACGCTGTCCCCTGAATCCAACGAACGTCCGTTTGTCCATCGATAGAGATTGCTGAAAAAGTCCTTCGGGCTTTTTTGATAGCCTCAGATATTTCGCCAATAGCTAGTCCTTCCTTGTGGGGGTATTGAACGGCGAATTCAATCCGAGCAAAGGGGAAAAATGACCACCGTCGATGTAGTTATACCAGTCTACAACGAAGAGCGAGTTCTCGCACAGAGCATAACCACATTAAGACAATTCCTGGAACAAAGCCTCGCCCATAGTTGGACCATTGTCATTGCTGATAATGCCTCTATTGACAAAACATGGCAGGTGGCGCAGGCACTATGCCGCGAGTATCCTGATGTCGTCTCCCTGCACCTGGACGAAAAAGGTCGAGGGCGAGCGCTGCGCCGCGCTTGGCTTGAGAGCACCGCCGATATTGTAAGCTATATGGATGTCGACCTATCCACAGGCCTTGAAGCCTTCCCGAAACTGCTCGAAGCAATCGAGGAGGGCTACGACATCGCCGTAGGTTCCCGCCTCATGCCTGGCTCATCAATCAAGCGCTCCTTTAAGCGCGAACTGACCTCCAGGAGCTATAATCTGCTCATCAAGGCGATGTTCAGATCAAAGTTCTCTGATGCCCAGTGTGGTTTCAAAGCTTTGAGCAACAAAGCAGCTCACGAACTGGTACCACTGATAAAGGATCAAAAGTGGTTCTTCGATACCGAGCTTCTTATCCTCGCCGAGAAGAAGGGCTATCGAACTAAGGACGTGCCGGTCGTCTGGATTGAAGACCCCGACTCAAGGGTCTCTGTACCTAGAACAGCCTTCGACGATGTAAAGGGACTATTTCGCATGCGATTTCGCTCCCTTTCGTGATTTGCCAGAAAGGGTATGATGCCCCGATTCAACATTTTCTACGGCGGCTCGATCGTTGCCGTAGGCTTCGTAAGCCTCCTTTTAGCTGGCGGGATACCATACATTTAGCGCCATCTATGGAGGCCTATGGGCCTTTGTCACCACCACCTCCGCCGCTATCGGCACATTCATCGCCGGCTATATAGTCGATGTTACGGGCAACTATGATATGGCCTTCATCCTCTCCATCCTCATCACCATTATTGCCTTGATCCTCATCTCCTTGCTGCGGGCTTCAAAACCACCTCAGCTTGACTTATTCCCAGAAAGTAAAATAAGATGACGGAAAAATGTGGGAGCCCATAAACGATGTCTAACGCAGTTATTGTAGTGGATATGCTTCGCGGTTTTTTGGAGGAAGGCAACCCTCTTTACTGTGGTGAAGGGGCACGCCACATCATCCCCAATATACAGAGGCTTCTTGAACAAGAGATTAAAAAAGGCTCGAGGATATTTTTTATCTGCGACCATCACGCCCCCGACGACGCCGAGTTCAAGATGTTCCCTCCCCATTGTATAGCTGGAACCTCAGAGACAGAGGTAGTTCCCGAGCTCGCCAAGTATCCCGGTGAGGTCATACCAAAGAGACGCTTCAGCGGCTTCTTCGATAGCGACCTGGGAGAGAAATTGAAGGCACTCGCTCCAGAGAAGATAATCGTTTGTGGAGTATGCACCGATATCTGTGTTTGTCATACCGTCGCCGATGCCAGAAATCGCGATTATGACGTCGAAGTGCCTGTCGATTGTGTCGCCTCTTTCGATTTAGCTGCGCATTACCATGCTTTAGCGCATATGGAGAAGGTTCTGGGGGCAAAGGTGATACGGACACCAGCAAAAACGCCCGCTCCTCAATTTGAGACCCCTGCCTCCATCCTGTCTGGAGATACTGCCGACATTTATTTCATCCGCACTGTGGAAATACTCAAGAAGGAGGGGCTGAACCCGGTAGCTACCATGGAGATTTTCCCTTCCAGAGCAGGCATTCTCTGCGGTATGAACGAAGTTCATGCCCTACTGGATAAAGTGCTTCCTGAAGATAATAGAGAGGTGTGGTCTCTCTCCGAAGGTGACTCTTTTCAAAAAAAAGAGGTGGTGCTACGGATAACTGCCCCTTACCAAAGCTATGGTGCCTATGAGACTGCCTACTTAGGCATGTTGTCCCAGTGCAGCGGCTGGGCAACTGCAGCACGGGAGTGTGTAGAGGCGGCTCAAGGTATTCCGATTATCAGCTTTGGTGCCCGCCATGTTCATCCGGCGATAGCAGGTATTATGGATTATGCCGCCATTGTTGGTGGTTGTGTTGGCTGTTCCAGCGTTGCCGGGGCAAAGCTTGGTGACATTGCCCCCACCGGGACCATACCCCATGCTCTCATAATCGTCATGGGCGATACTGCCACCGCTACCCTCGCTTTCGATAAACACATGCCCCCTGACGTGTCTCGTATAACCTTGGTTGATACCTTCAAGGATGAACCAGAGGAGAGCGTGATCGTAGCCCAGGCAATGCAAGGAAGGCTTCAGGGGATTCGTCTCGATACACCCAAGGAGCGGGGAGGCGTTACCGCCGACTTAGTTAAAGAGACAAGAGCCTGGCTTGACCTCGCTGGCTTCAAAAATGTAACCATCTTTGTCAGCGGTGGCGTCGATCCCGAGCGGATCAGATACTTTCAAGAAAATGCCGCCCCCGTCTCTGCCTTCGGTATTGGGAGCTATATCAGCGGTGCCAAGCCTATCGACTTCACTGCAGACCTCCATGAAGTAGATGGTAAGCCCA
>CAZYLE010000176.1:3367-3931 GCA_964648675.1 uncultured Dehalococcoidales bacterium | reverse complement strand
GCCACCCACTATCACTCTGCCCACCTGAGACAGGTCATACTTCTTGGCCAGGGTGAGTGAGAAGCCTTCCCAGAACCGATCCCCACTCATAATACCACTATAAACCGTCTTCCTGGTCACCCGATGACGGTCTTTGCTTACCCCCCTGCCAACCCTCGTAGGCAACCCCAACTTTCACCTCAGCCCGTCTGGTCTCTTCTCTCTGCAGGGCAACGCTTGTGCCATCAGCTTCAAGAAAGAGATACGGAACCACCCTGCCTTCGCTCTCAGGGATAACCCCATCTTCAAATACCTCCTCTAGCTCCTTTTCCTCTGCCTCAAGATAGGGATCGGTAACCCTAGCCACAAGGCGATGGATTGAGGTGTGAGAGATACCTGTGGGAAGTATGGACCTCAGAATTTCCTCTGTTCTCTGGAAGGGGAAATGGCTGCAGAGAAAAGTGGCTAGCTCTTTTACCTTAGGGCTCACCTGGCAACCCTTGTCCAGCCCCATCTTCTCGTCCAGAAGAAAACGGTACTTGCCATTACCATCTCGATACATCCTTCGCTTGATCCACACATCGC
>CAZYLE010000176.1:557-3357 GCA_964648675.1 uncultured Dehalococcoidales bacterium | reverse complement strand
GGGCTTCTACCCTAAGCCTCCCATCCTTCTGCCTCATTAGATCCTCATCTATGCTTTCCAGCAATGCCTTCGCCACTTCCTGAGCCAAAATACACGTCCACTTGAACATTTCCTCCTCCCACCTCCCCACATCCGCCTTGAGTTTTACGGCTAACTGCTCTATGCTTTCCATCGAGAGACCTCCTTAATCTGCAGATTGACTTTGCAGCCATCTCGGAATTCTGTGGGGTCTCTCTTCTATTTGCAACCCCGACCGACCAAAATGTTACAGTAACCTTTGCTGAATTCTCTGTAGAGTATCCGCAACGTGGCATACTGTATTCTTTGGAAGGCTTGACGCAGCTATATGCTAGGTTCATACTGATAAGTAAGGGAGGTGATGAATGGCAACACTCGAAGCAATGATAGACAAACCACTGAATGATGATTGTGAGGATACCGGAGAGGTGAGGGAAGCTACCAGACAATACTTCCTGGGTTTTGTACATGAGGACTTGCGGCTCAATGAGGCTGTGAATCTTAATGAATCGGTTGAGAGCAATGAGGCTATGGCATTGGGCTTTCCAAAAGGATACCGGGCTTGCCTCGATGCTCACCAAAGCTGAAACTGTATTTTGAGCTCTGTGGTGAACGTTTCGGCTCGGGCCAAAGAGAGCCTTCATATTAATGATGGCGTACGGTATAGACTGTCCATATTACTAGGGCGATTGCAGCGATGACGTGCAATGGATTCATAGATAGGGCAATGCCTAGCATAGCAAGCCACACTGTCACGATTAATCAGCTAGGTTAGATTTCGGTGAGATGGCCGATGCGATTATTTGAAAGGATACATAGTGGTGGCAGGGAGGTCATGCTTAAACGTGCAATGGATAAGCTAGTGCGGGAACACCCGACCCCAGACTCTGTGGAGACGTGGTTTCTCTACATCACCAATTATGTTCAGGGATTGAATGAACGGGAAAATGAATTCTGTAAAGTGTACCTGCGAAATCGAGCCAACCAAGGATTCGCACATCACTACGACGATATGAGGTAGAAGTTGGTACGGAGTTTCAGGAGAGTGCCTAATGAGAAAGCGACGATTGTACGTCACCGTTCTAAGTGGACCCAGTTCACGGTGATTGAAGGGAATCTCTCTAGCGAAGTGCAACATCTTACTTCGTTAGGGGTGGAGGTATGAAATGCCAATAGATAGTAGGGATTGGTACAAACATAAGAAGGAATGCCCTTTCTGTGGAAGTCTTATCTACCCGAACCTGTCTCATTGTCCATTCTGTGGCCGTGAGTTGCCTGTATCGTCCCGTCCAAGTGGGCCTATGGATTGGGGAAAGGAGCAAGAAGCTCAGAAGGCTGGAGACGGAATCGGAAAAAAATGGTTTCATTATAAAAGAAAAAGAAGGAAAAAATGATAATGCTGGAGAAGGAATCGGAATGGAGCACCGAGAAGGCGCAGAGGAACTTTCTCCACCGCAGAAATGTGCCATATGCGGGCGGATGTGTCTCCTCTGGAATGCGCGTAATGGGAACTATGAGTGTTTGAACCCCGATTGTCAAGCTGTGGGGAAAACCCCCGATACTGTCTTCTCTTGGAAATTGGTTGTAGGCAAAATCAGCGGGAAACGGGAGGAGACGCAGGAGCATGTAGCTGAGCAACAAGAGGGCAAACAAGAGCACCTAGCTGGGAGAGAGGAGGAGACACAGCCTGTACCAAAGCTTGGAGCGTCTCCCATCGAGAGTTCGACGGCGAAAATTGGTCAGCATCAGAACACAGGAGGCAAACCCATGCTAGTGAAGCTAACATATGTATTGCTGATAGTATTTTTCGTGGCCGCTATAGTGTGGGGTTTGGTTAATTACAATAACCTACTCAAGGCTCGGTCGGAGTTAAACGCAGCAGCCGAAACGGTAAGCACTTACCGTACGCTCATAGGAACCCTGGAGACGGACCTAGAAACAGCCAAGAATGACCTAGCCAAGACCCAGGGAGACTTGGCCTCGGTCCGGCAAGAACTGAGCTCTGCCAAATCGAAGATAGAGTTGTATGAAGACACCTGGGGCCTGGTTGCCTCCGGTGTTCAACCACCCTTCAGAGACACCCACATCGTTAGCTACGAGACTGCAACTGACCCGACATGGGCAGAGTTATTGGACTTCTTACGAGACGATAAGACTGACGAGAATATCTATGTGCCTGGTGAATACGTGTGCAGCCACTTCGCCGTGGATGTACACAATAATGCAGAACGGGCTGGGATCCGTGCCGCCTACGTAGTCGTAGAGCTTCCAGGGAGTTCTCACGCCTTGAATGCCTTCAAGACAACAGACAGAGGTTTAGTCTTCATAGATTGTACCGGCCTACACCTAGGGGAGCCCGGCCCATCCAATCGGGATAAGACCGTAAATGTTAGGATGGGAAGAAGCTACGTAGCTGAGAGTCTTTTCCCGGAGTCTGGCTGGAGTGTAACGTGGAAGAGCAAGGGAACTGTGAGTGATGTGCAAATATACTGGTAGTCCATCAGAACTGGGACGACGAACTCTTAATTCCAGAGTGGATGTCTTGAAGTGTCCCATTACGTACAAAACTGCACCTTCTGTTTCAGCCAAGAAACCTTGCATTTGTAGGTAATGGGATGATTTGATACCAAGGAGGTTGAATTTTCTACACCAATTTGCAGGCCAATTATTGTGCTTTGTCTGCCGACTGGCGGCGATATGGTTATACTCCATAACGATGCTTTGGACTATGAGGCTTGCCTCAATGCCCACGAAAGCTGAAACTCTGTTCTAATCTCTGCCG
>CAZYLE010000176.1:0-547 GCA_964648675.1 uncultured Dehalococcoidales bacterium | reverse complement strand
ACCTTCTCTTATCACAAATTAAGGTTCAGAGTTGGGGACTACTCTCATATCAAAAATAGAAAGGTCGCCCAGAACAAGCCCATCAAAATCCGCCTGTTCTAACTCAAATGTTACCTCTTTAACCCTCCCTAGATTTATTTCATCCTGACTAAACCGGATTACCTTAGTGGTTCTTAACTTACCCCGTTCATACAGCTCCGCAACATACGGAACCCCCGCAACAGCATTTTCAGGTTTCAAGGCAAATGTAACCCAATAGTTGCTATGTTGACAGGAATTATCCCCCCTGCCCCTTCCCTTATTGCATTTATCTTGGATACTACCGCATCCTTGTATCCTACGAAGGGTTGAACTCCAGCGAATGTGAGAATTAGAACAATCCCAAGCAAAGAAAAGAAAACCAATGTGAAGCTGGGCCTTTCCAATCTATAACGATAACTTCGTAACACTGATATGTTCCAAATTAATACTCCCAGGCTTATTATGAAGATGATACTGCCAAGCACCGGGGCTATTGCGTGTTGGACAAACAGTCGATATCCAACCC
>CAZYLE010000175.1:2820-3994 GCA_964648675.1 uncultured Dehalococcoidales bacterium | reverse complement strand
TTTGACGAGGAGGGGAATGAGGTCTACGGCGAGGCTCGTCCTGTTACTCCCTATTTCGCCACGCAACCCGACTTCGCTGAGCAGGATGCAGAGGAGTATCTCAGAATCACGCAGAGTGTTACTAAGAGCGTGGTGGAGAACTGCGGCGTCTCAAGGAATGACCTTGTCGCCGTTGCCATCACCACTCATAGAAGCACCATTATACCCGTTGCTGAGGATGGCAAACCGGTTCGTCCTGCAATCACCTGGCTTGATGAGCGCAAAACGGAGGGTTTGAAGCTCCCCGGCGGTCCCCTGCTGTCACTGGTGTTCAGGATTCAGAGAATGAAATTCAAGCTTGAGGAGTATCAGAGAAGGTCAAAATTCAACTGGCTGAGAGAGTTCGAACGGGAAAGCTATGATAGGACGCACATATTCCTTACCATCTCATCCTATATCTTCCATGCACTAACAAACGAATTCAAAGACTGCTCCTCCATGATAGTCGGGCTGTTCCCCATTGACCTGAAAGGGCTTCGGTGGCATCCCATGAAGGTGGTGTACCAGGTTTTCGGGGTTGAGCGCGATAGGCTGCCCCCACTCGTTTCGCCGACCGACATCGCCGGAACCGTCTCGGAGGAAGGAGCAAGGGACTTCGGTATCCCACAAGGCTTACCAGTGATCATCGGGGCCGGTGACAAGCAATCAGAGCTGCTCGGCGCTGGTGCCATCAGCAACGATATCGCCGAAATCAGCTACGGAACGGCCGCCGTCATCGAAGTACTGTCCGACAAGTATGTCACTCACCCCAACATGGATTTCTTCGCCTGGGGAGCAGCAATTCCGAAACACTGGGCACTCGAAGGTTTCCTGCCGAGGGGATACTGGATGATCTCCTGGTTCAGAAAGGAGTTCTGTAAACACGAGGAGGAAGAGGCAAATAGGCTGAGGGTACAACCCGAGGACCTGTTGAACAAAGAGATGGACCAGATCCCCCCTGGTTCAATGGGGTTGATGCTTCAGCCCCATTGGCACCCTCTGGAGAATGACCCCCTTTCTAAAGGAGCCATAGTCGGGTTTGCTGGCCACCACACCAGAGCGCACATCTACAGGGCGATCGTGGAGGGCGTTGCCTACGAATTGCGACGAATGAAGGAGATAATCGAGAAGCGATCAGGATACAGAATAAGGGAAC
>CAZYLE010000175.1:0-2810 GCA_964648675.1 uncultured Dehalococcoidales bacterium | reverse complement strand
CCCGCAATCAGACTGCATACCAGCAACCTCTCGGCTCTGGGTGCCGCAATCGACGCTGCTGTTGCCCTGGAAATTTATAACGGCTTCCCTGATGCTGTGGCCAATATGGTGAGAGTGAAGGAGACGTTTACTCCACGCGAGGAGAATGCCAGAATATATGATAGGTTGTTTAATGAAGTATACACAAAGATATATCCTACACTTTCCCCATTGCACTACAAAATTGCCGAAATCACAGGCTACCCGAAGGTCAGGCGATGACACGGATAGATGGTCTCCCGGTCTGGTTGATGAGATACGTGAATGGAAGCTGACGTCACTGTAATAGGCAGCGGACCTGCTGGGCTTGTTGCTGCGCTTCACGCTCATGAGGCTGGTGCCAAACATGTTCTTCTCCTCGAGAGAGAGGAGGAGCTGGGTGGCATCCTGAAACAATGCATACACAATGGCTTTGGTTTGGAGCAATTTAAGACAGACTATACCGGCCCCGAGTATGCCGAGCGCCTTATCAAAGAGATAGAGAAGACAGACGTACGCTGCTTCTTGAATACAATGGTGATTGCCCTTTCGCCAGATAGGACTATTACCGCGGTAAATCCTGAAAACGGTGTGTTCAAGATAAAATCAAAAAGCGTGGTGCTTGCCATGGGATGTCGAGAACGTCCCCGAGGCGGTATTAATATTCCGGGCACTCGCCCTGCTGGAGTATATACCGCGGGGGTAGCTCAAAAATTCGTCAATATCGATGGGTATCTTCCTGGAAAAGAGATCGTCGTCCTGGGCTCGGGGGACATCGGATTAATAATGGCGAGGAGGCTCACCCTGGAGGGCGCTCAAGTGAAAGGCGTCTATGAAATAATGGACTACCCCGGAGGATTAAAGAGAAATATCGTTCAGTGCCTCAATGATTTCGATATCCCTCTTCACCTGTCCCATACCGTAACGGAGATACGGGGTAACGAGCGTGTGGAAGGTGTCGTGGTATCTAGTGTAGATGAGAAAATGCAGCCAATCGGAGGCAGCGAAGAGTTCATAGCCTGTGATACCTTGCTCCTTTCTGTAGGATTAATCCCCGAAAATGAGCTGTCAAAGGGGGCTGGAATAGAGCTGAGCCCAATTACAAATGGACCCATTACCACAGAGACAATGGAGACGCCGGTGCCGGGAATATTCTCCTGTGGCAACGTGTCTACGGTGTTCGACTTGGTGGACTATGTTGCCGAAACGGGCATGACTTCTGGTAGGAACGCGGCAAGATTTGCGGCAGCAGCCATGAATAAGGAGAGAAAAGCTGTTGAGGTAATTCCAGGGGAAAATGTGAGAATGCTTTTCCCTCAACGATATTCTTTCGAAGATGACCTGGTTTTATTTATCAGGTGTGCAAAGCCTGTCGAGAGACCGATTAGAATAGATATTTCGCCTCTTGATATGCACTTTAAAAAGTTATATGCCAGGCCAAACGAAATGATTAGGGTAAAAGTGCCCAAGGACAGACTAAAGGAAATTAGCCAATCCATCGAGGTCAAAATAACAGAGAGGTAACGATGGATGTAGAGAAGAAACAATTTACCTGTGTTATTTGCCCGATTGGATGCGAGATCAATGTAGAGCTTCAGGATAGCGATGTAATATCTATGGAAGGTAACAAATGCGCAAAGGGGAAGGAGTTCGTGTTGCAGGAACTGGAGGAGCCGATGCGTATACTGACCACAACGATTCGTATAGAAGGGGCAAAGTGGGCGATGCTTCCAGTTCGCACCGATAAGCCGATCCCAAAGCGATTGCTGTTCACAGCGATTAAAGAACTTCAGGATATCGAATTGAAGGCACCTGTGAAGATGTCTGATGTAATTATTAGAGATGTTTCTGGAACCGATGCCAATGTTGTAGCTACTAGAAGTATGAAACGGAAAAGGAAAGGCAAGCGGCATTCAGGTTGTCGCTGAGCTTAATGAAATCAGGACTGCTGAATCAATCTGGGAGGCCTTACCAATTAGGGCTCGGGTAAATATCTGGGGAGAGGAGGTATACTTTCCTATTCCAGTTAGCCTGAAACTGGATGATGGGCAGGAAGTGGTAAATATCGGTGATTTGGGCTATTGGCCCCAAGGCAGTGCGACAGCGCCACATGATCAGATATCTTCGGCTGTTTAGGCCGCCAACGCCAAAACTTGTAGACAAACTAATCTACGTTCTCATCTGCCTTTTGACGGGAATTGCAGCAATTCCCGTTTCAATTCTGCGAAAGAGGACACTAAGGCAATCTGTTTCTATCGTTTTCACCACTCTCATGCCAAAAGACCTCCTGATAGAATTTATGGGTGTTAGATTCATTGCAAGAAAAGGGAAAGCGGACATATTGCTGCTCAACAGCCTCAGTAGCCCCAGGATGTGGGATTATTTCACGCCAAGTGAAGGGGATGTAGTCGTAGATATCGGGGCGCATGTTGGCAAATACGCTTTAATCGCTGCCAAGCATGTAGGTTACCTGGGAAAAGTGATAGCCATAGAGGCGCATCCTGATAATTTTAAAGCACTACTAGACAACATACGCCTTAACGATTTTCATAATGTGATAGCCCTAAATGCCGCCGCATTCAGCGAAAACGGCAAGACGTTGAGACTATTTGGTCAATGGGATACTTCGTATTCTCTGAAATTGTGGGATGCAAAGCACACCAGAGTCGAGACGAGAACGACAGATTCGATCCTAAAGCAGTATGGGTTAAGTAATGTGGACTGGGTGAAGATAGACGTTGAGGGGGCAGAAACAGAGGTTCTGGTTGGGATGAAAGAGACCATTGAGAACA
>CAZYLE010000174.1:0-4040 GCA_964648675.1 uncultured Dehalococcoidales bacterium | reverse complement strand
AGCATATCGATAAGAAGCGCAAGGCATTAGGTATTGACAAGGCTCGGGAAAGGGTCCTCTTCGATATGGCGATGAGACGCGAGTTGTAAGCCTTGTAGTCAGATTGAAGTTAAGGCGCAGTCCTTTATTGAAAGAGGCCTCTTCTCAGTTATAATATTTGATGAGGAGGCCTCTCACATTTGTCGCTTAACATGAGACATGAAAACAATGGTGATTCCAGACCAGCACAGTTCTTGGTAGAAAACGTAGAGCTGTTGCCGAAGGGGCGAGTTCTGGATGTCGCTATGGGTGAAGGTCGAAACGCCATCTATCTTGCCCAAATGGGTTTTGAGGTAGAAGGTGTCGACATTTCACCCGAGGCAGTGCGTAACGCTGTGGAAGCGGCACAGAAGGCTGGCGTGAGCATCAGAGCAGGGGTTCATGACCTGGAAGCAGGATACCAGATTAAAAAGGAATTCTATGACGTTATCATCTGCTTCAACTATTTGCAGCGATCGCTGATTCCGCAGATGCGGGGTGGACTGCGAAAGGGAGGAATGATAGTATATGAGACCTTCACCGTCGACCAGGTTCAATTTGGCAAGCCAAGAAATCCCGACCATCTGCTGAAGCATAACGAGCTTCTCGATATGTTCCGTGACTTCCGTTGCCTTCGTTATTACGAGGGAATCATGGGGGGTCGAAAAGCTATCGCCCACATAATCGCGGAAAAGGTTTAGGCGGGTAGTATTGCTGATAGCAAACTTACAAAGTGGTACTTTGTGCCGTTGCCAAATAACACCTTCACTGAAGCGCTGAGGTCAGCGTATTTAGCAATTAGTATTATATGAGCATGGGCCACGCATATCGCCGTTGGCCTGTTAATGATGATTCTCCTCCTCCAACCCCCTGCCCTTGCTGACGGTTTAACTAGGATTCTAAGGTGTTCCATGTATCGAGTCAAATGTAATGACAAGTTAAAGCATTGTCACAACCCTTGTCACCTACGATATATCACGCTCTTGCTGATATCTAACGCTGGCTTTCCTCGGTGACCTCTGCTATGCTCATTGTGATAGACAGAGCCCAAGGAGTTTCAACATGAAGGTAAAAAACTATGTCGAGACAGAAGCGATTGAAGATGCCCCCGGTGTGTTACGCCGTGTTGTCATTGGTGCTGACGACGGCGCTCCCCGATTCGTTATGCGTGTATTTGAGGTTTCTCCAGGGAGGTCTACCCCGTTCCATTCCCATTGGTGGGAACATGAGGTCTTTGTTCTGTCAGGTGAGGGGACATTCAAGTGTAACGGAGGCGAAAGCTCAATCGGAGAGGGTACCGTAGTTTTCGTGGCACCTAACGAGGAACACTGTTTCACCAACACTGGCAACGAGGTTCTTCGCTTCATATGCGTAATTCCGTTGCCCAACACGGCTGCACCACATTAGCCACAGGACTGGCTGCTGTTAGCGAAACTCATAATCGACGCTACATCTCCCTGTCATCTCCTTAATATCTATGACGCCGACATAGGCAATAGCGCCTTTGATACGGTCCTCGGGGAGGTCTACTCCCATGAGCAGTTCAAAACACTTCTTCTTTGCCTCAATATCCTCTCGCAGTGTAACCTTGCCATAACAAATAACGCTCGCCCACCCTCTCCGCCATTCGTCGACCTCAAAACAAACTCTATCATTCTTCTCGATGAAATCTATCTTTTTCCCTTTCTTCGCTCCGTGGAAATAGATAGCTCCATCGATATACCCATAGGCCACTGGGACAACATAAGGCTCACCTTCAGCACAGAGCCCCAGTCTCCCGTGCAGTTGCTTTGTGAGAAACCACCCAGTTTCCTCTCGCGTCATCTCTCTCGAACTATGAACAGGTCTTTCCACTTTATTGCTCCGTTCCGTTTTTATTTCTTATTATACCCCAAGCATCTGTGTCTGGATATTTGCACTCCTCAGCCATGCGGCAGTTTGCCACCTGGTACTTTTTAAAACATGACTAGCATTGTAGAGGCAGTCACTCGAGCATACCCCATCCGCTAAAGCTACACTCATGCCTATTGGCAAATCCCTTATCGAAGGCGAGAACCCTATATATACTGATACGCTTATCCACAACACCATCCTAAGGTATAAGCATAAGCAGAAAGCAAGCTGAGCTGCTCAGGGGATATAGATTGCAAATTCTACTGGGAGGGATTGTTACAACGAGCGGCAAGGACAATTGTGAACACCTACCTAAATTGAATTTACACTAGTAATGTCTAACTATTGACAGAATTACTTAGAAACATTTAAATACCATTATCTTTTAATGAGGTAATATACCAAAGGAGGGAGGCATGCCGAGGAGGAAGAGTGAATGGGACCAGTTGAAGCAAGGTTATTTGAGTATGCAAGAGCTAGGTAAAACCGTGGAAGAAAGAGAGTATATACCTGAGAAGTCATGTGGGAAATGCAAGAACTTCTTCGCCTCTACCGGCACTACGACCGGTCATTGTCTTATTTTGAAAGTTGGTTCTGATACAGCAGCCAACCCGCCGGTGTTTGTACTGGATGGTGAAGTGGCCTTGATGTCAGACATAACCATGGATGCCAGCCCGTGCAAGTACTACGAAGAGATGGAGTTCGTCGACACTGATATTGGAGAGGCATTTGACCCAAGGTATAGCCGTCATCACAGGCAGATGATGAGGTGATGTCAGGCTTAGCAGCGCTACAGCAGACATGGAGGTAGCAATATGGTGAGGGTTATAGCGACTTCCGAAGCGATAACAGAAATGAGGAGGTGAGCCAAATGGCCGAAGTAATGGCAAAGAAAAGTGCAGCGCCAGACAGGTCGGCAGAAGAGCTTGAGGAGGAAAGGGCATGGTGGTGGGCGGCGGAGAAGAAGAGGTCGCCGCGGTTGGACTACCTGAGGAAAGCGACGTGGAAGAAGGGGAGGCGAGGTGGGGAATATGAGCCAGGCACCAAGATTGACCTGGAAAGCCCTCAGTTGTTCACCGAGTCATGGCAGGAGAACGAAGGCGATCCCATTCACTTGCGCAGGGCCAAGGCCTTGGCCCACATGATGGAAAGAAGAACTATCTACATAACCGACCATGCTCAAATTGTGGCCACCGAGGCCAACCTGCCACACACCCTATACGCCAATGCGGAGGCGATCGGAGGGGAGATTTATAATGATCCCATCATCATCCCCGAGCCAAAGGAAGAGTCTCTACAGATAATGTCCGATAGCGCCAACTACTGGAGAACAAGGAGTAATATACTAGATCTGATGAAAGCGCTCAGGGCTGAGGATATGGGGAAATTTATAACAGCAACTCTTATGTGGGGCCTTCCCGTCGGTGGTAGCTTCGGCTATGCCGGTAAGGACTATGAATACATATTTGGCAAGAACCAGGAGGTGGGCGGTGGCAAGGGATTTGAGGACATAATCAACGAGATCCAGGAGAAGATCGATGAGGCCGAGGACCAGCTGGACGGCACTCCTGATGGTGCTGAGCTGGACCTTTACGAGAAGCTGCCCAACTGGGAGGCGATGCAGATCGCACTGGAGGGGTGTATCAACCACGCTAGGCGATACGCCAGGCTGGCGCGGATAATAGCAGAGTACTTCGAACCAGACGCCAGGCGCAAGGAGGAATTGCTCAGAGTCGCCGAGACATGCGAGCGGGTGCCAGCGAAGACACCGCGAAACTTCCAGGAATACCTTCAATTGCAGCACTTCATACAAACATGGACCAGACTGGAGGCACTGGAGTCAGCGTGGCCTACCCGTCCTGACTATTACGGCTGGCCCTACTACAACAAGGATGTGAATATAGATAAGACTCTTACCAGGGAAGAGGCACTCGACCTGGTAGGGGAGTTCCTTATCCGTGCCTACGAAATGGGCCACTTCCTGGGCAGGGGTGGGGCTGAGGCGCTACAGGGCATAGTGGGCACCTGGGTGTGGACCCTGGGTGGTGTCAACAAGGATGGTTCCGACGCCTGCAACGACCTGACGACAGCCTTCTTGCAGGCGGCGAGGATGGTACGGGTATCCAACC
>CAZYLE010000173.1:0-4044 GCA_964648675.1 uncultured Dehalococcoidales bacterium | reverse complement strand
GCTCTCTCAAGCTTCCACTGGATACCCGGACTTTTTTCGGCCAGAGAGAGCTTCTTATTAGCAATATCGAACCCTGTTTCTTGCCTCCCCGACTCTGCCCAGCTTTTAACTGTTAGCACCGTGCGTATCCCGTCAAAATCTGTAATGAGTTTGAGTTTGCCATTCTCAAGGACCAAAGTCGCTGGTATGACCTTGTGATGGTCATCAGAGGCGTGGACTACATTATATGTATTGCCGCTATATGTGAAGGGCTCTCGGGTGGAGCCGGTGGGCAATTTCGAGCAATGCCTGCGACTGCCCGGTGCTCAGAGCAGGCCGGACCCGGACCGCCGCGTCGCGCCTGATTCCGATGGGTGGTGGCGAGTTTGTCGGCGAAATGTCGGCAAAATCCTCTCGCTCCACAAGCGCAGGGACTCGACTGCGAAGCCGAAGTCTCGCCGCCAGCGGTGACCCGCCCTATCGGCAGGCAAGTATTCCATTCCAGTTGCACATGCCCTCAGGCTGAATCGGGCTGGAGCAGGGCCGGGGTAGACAATGCAAAGAACTTCCAGCCTATTCCTCAGTCCTGTCAAGGACAGAGCAGACAGGCTCCCCAGGTAGCATAGGACTAGTTGCTTGGTGAGTCGATTGAACAGAGTGGACGTTTGTGCCGTTTTGGATTTACTTCCTATGGTACGATGGTCTAGCCGGGTAAAACTTTACAACACACCCGCAAAGTGGTAGCCTTCTACCTACCTATACTACTTCCATTCTCACGGAAGAGCATGGCCTATAATTAGCCTCCTTTTGTAGCCAAGCCCGTGGCGCTGGTGGAAGATGCCATAAGGAAGACAAAGCACCACTTTATTTATTTCATTCCCCTTTGCAAAATACCCAAAGTAAAAAGGAGGTAGGCGATGTTAGACCTAAAATATGAATTCCTTTGTGATGTACAGGCAGACCTGGAGGAACCCTTGCTAATTGGCTCTACTCCACACGGTGTACGAATGATCTTTAACATTAAAGGCGGCACGGTTAGTGGTACGAATATCAAAGGGGATGTGCTTCCCACCGGGGCTGACTGGATTCTTCTGAGGCCTGATGGGGTGGGAGAACTTGATGTCAGGGGCACTATACGAACCGATGATGGCGAATTGATTTACATGTATTATAGGGGTATTTTACATACAACACCTGAAGTTTACGAGCGTATACAAAAGAGTGAGAGCGTAGACCCATCAGAGTACTACTTCCGTACAAGCCCGATTCTAGAGACAGGTTCAGATAAGTATGGTTGGCTGAACCGCATCATTGCAGTGGGTGTCGGCCAACTAATGCCAAATCGGGTTATCTATAAGATCTATAGAATACTCTAAGCGAATCTGAACACAGCAATAGAAGTCCTCAAAGAATGCGAAGCCGGTGGGTGGGTGAATAGATGTGTGGGAGAGCTGGCACAAGCGATAGACATGTGGTTGGATGTAGCGCAACGGCATTTCAGGGATGAGCCTGGCCCAATGCAAGTCATCTTGGACGTTTATAGATAGACGTGAGGTCTGCACGCTCACCCATCCGACTGCCACGACCGCATAGCTTGACGCGTGGTGTTCACCTCAGGTTGACAGCCGCCGAGCAGGGGTAATAACATCGACACGGTGGTTAATATGAGGAATTTCGGATAATATCCCTAAAGGGCCTACATTCTTAACAAGGGGGATTCATTATGAAGCTAAATTTGAATGACGTAAATGAAGAGGATCGTGGCGTAATCGCTCCTTGCGGTATCATTTGTCTCGGTTGCGATGTTCATTTGCAGGAGAGCCTACAAGCAGCGAAAACGATCATTAAAATCTGGGAGGGCTTTAACCTTCCAGATGTTGCTGTGCTAGTCGGTCTGAAAGCGCAAGAGGTATGCAATACACTTGATACACTCGGGGAATACGTTGTAAGAAGAGAAAAGGCTGGGCCGTGCCCAGGCTGTTTCAAGGCTGGGGGACCTTCCGCAATGTGCAGTATTGCAAAGTGTGTCAAGTCAAGAGGATACTGGACATGCGCTGAATGTGATGATTTAACCCGGAATCTGAAGAGCCTTGCCCTCATTCTGATACCGGTCTTACTTCAATGCCTTTGGGTTCTAGACGAGAAACTTCCGCTCTCATACGCAGGCGATATAGCACAAATAACGTCGAAAACTTAAGAAAATGTCGTGAAGTGGGTTACCCTGCATTCATTGCAGAAGCTAAAGAGAAGGTTAGGACAGGTTGGAGAACGTGGCAAGTCATTAGCAATGAGATGCTATTCACTCAAAGATAGGACTATTCATAACAGTTCATCAATAAAACTGCGGGAAGGGGAGGTTCTCCTTAGCTGGGGACTCTTACTAAAAAGGAAGATTAATAAATGGCTGCAAAACTGGACTTCTATTGCTGGGTAAAGTGAAATACCTGTCGCAAAGCGAAAGAGTTTCTTTCGCAAAAGGACGTAGAGATCAACGAGCGCGATTTCTTCAAAAACCCTTTTAACCAGGCTGAGATTAGGGATTTAGTTAAGGGTAAATCCGCCTCCGAAATGTTCAATTTTAGAAGTCCGAGCTTCAAGCAACTGGGCTTGGCAAGGGAGAAGCTAAGTGATAGCGAACTCATTGAGTTGATGTTGAAAGAGCCAAGACTTGTTCGTAGACCCATCGTTCGTATCGGGGATAAAGTATACTTCAGCGCTGACAGGTCAGTACTGGAAAGTCTGATAGCTTAATATGAAGCAGTTAAACCCAAGTAAGCTGCATATAACTGATTTAACTGGTAACACTTCAGGAATTAACAACCTACCCAGGCGTTATACGCTTACTCATTCCGATTTAACCGGTAATTCCACGGGCTTTACTTTCTATCCAACATTTCTCGGTTGGGTGACTGATAACGGGCATGTGTGGTACGGTGCATTACGGAGCACACCTAAGGGCGAAGTGGCGTCAACATGTGAGTGCCTGCTGGCGCGGGCAAGTGGCGTCCAGGGGACCGGCCCGGTATATCCTACCGAGACCTGGTGCAAGAAAAGGAGGTGATGGATGACAGAGAGAGAAGCACCTGATTTCACCCATTCCGACTCCATCAACCGGCTTTGCGATGCCGTTCTCGCAAGGCTAAGCGAGCGTCTCGAGCGGCACACAACTTTTAATCAGGGTGTCCGGGGTTCGAATCCCCGACGGCTCACCACACGCTCAGGGGGACACCCTGATTACCACTCATTACGCCCCCGATTAGCCCCCGCTACCATGTTAAGCTGTCAGTGTGAGGAGCATGCCGTGCCTTTGCTCTCCGATGCACTGACAGCCTACCGCATCTGCACAACCTCCGAAGGAAGATCTGCACTGGCGCCATCTTGGGTGTCGGATGCGGCGGCCTCGTCATGCGATACCAGAGAAGCTTGACAGCAGCGTGCCGTGTGCATATCATCGTTGTGCTAAGATTCATAGGCATGTTAATTGTCTCATGATATGTTGAAATAAGAAATCCTACATTGGGGTGCTAGGCTGAGAAAAGGAGGTGCGTTATGTGTGATTGGTGTGACAAGTACGCCGACGGATATGAGAGATGGTACTTCAACCCGGCAAACTATGCTCGCCGGATCTACAAAATCAGGAGGGAGGAGGTTGAGGCATCAGGATCTGAAACCAACCCGCAGGAAGCTGGGGGCATGTCTGTCATTGGGCGTGAGTACCTCGGGGCACTGGACCGGGGGGATGTGGAGAAAGTGCGGGAGATGAGGGAAAGGGCGGAGGCCACCGCGTGGCTCACTCACTTTGGACAGGTGGTTACGCTTGAGGAGGCTCTTAAGATCTGCGATATGATCTACCCTATCGGCTTGATGACGTGTGCCTGCCGCCGTTCTATGCGAGCTATGCCTGACGAGGAGAACTTCGTTTGCATGGGTATGGGGCCGGGGATGTACAAGTGGGAGCGGTGGCCCGACACATACAGGGGAGGGATGCACTATATCACCCCGGATGAGGCTAAAGAGGTGATAACCAAGCTTAATAAGAAGGGGTTGGTCCAGACTGTCGCCACT
>CAZYLE010000172.1:0-4072 GCA_964648675.1 uncultured Dehalococcoidales bacterium | reverse complement strand
TGAAACGACGCCAGTCTTTGGGCCACCTGCTGCACCATCTCCCTGGTTACTTGATTGCTTTTAAGCAAGTGATCCATAGTTCTTTCTTGAGGTAGCTGGAGCATCTTCACCGCGTATTCAATTGCAACACCCTTTCCTTCGATAGAGATATTGCCCTTGTCCTCAATTATTGGTACCACATCAAGGTAGACGTCAGGGCAAAGGCGCCTGTTCAGCGCTACCTCCTGGTGGCAGAAGTATTTTCTCTTCTCTAATGTGGTGTAGTCCAGATAGCCAAGGTCTACTGGTTTCTTAATCTTATAAACATAATCACCTGTCAGGAAAACAAAGGACATCTGTGTCTGAACCATCTCAATTTTTTCCGGATGGTGGGGATATGCTTGTGGCGTTAAGAGCGCTTGAACCAGCGGCGGTTGTTCTACCATTTAATAACCTTCCGTTATCGGTGATTCCAACCAGCTAATGACCTGCTTCAGAACCTGTTCTCGATTCGCTCTTGTTACCGTGATCAGGGCGACATCGGCATGCCGTTTTATGCCATTTGCCCAGGGGTGGGAAGTGAGCATGATGGTGCCAAGCACTCTCTTCTTGCTATTGAGGGCTTCTAATACAGCATCCTTGAACGAGGGGGAGAAGAGCTCCATCTTCCCAATCTCGTCGATGACCACTACATCGCATTCCCTTAGTGCATCCCTGATGGCAGCAACACCCACTGTGTCCAGGCTTTCAACGTCAACACCGTACTTGCTGACTCTATAGTGGCTTTTGATGTCAACATGGGAGAGGATGGCACTGTGTCCGTCCAGGGTGACGATCCTGAAGCCCTGTCTCACCCCACCTGTCCTTATCTCCTCGGTGAAAAATCCTCCCGCGTGTACCCGGGCCTGGTCAATCGCCTGCTTGATTAGCGTTGTTTTGCCAACGCCAGGACCACCGGTGAGAAGATAGACCTGCTTCATCACGACGCGCTTTATTGCTGCGCCTTCTTCTTCTCCTCGCGCTTCTTATTTTTCTTGCGATGTTTTAGTGAAGCTACCCTTTTTCTTTTGTTCATAGCATACTATCCCGATCCTAAAATAACTGCTGCTTCCTTGAGCTTAGCCGGTATGTCAAGCTGGGCGGGGCAGACCTCCATGCAGGACTGACATTCGTCGCAAAACGCAACTCTAGCCTCGTGTTCTTCACGATATACTCTCTCCGCCCATTCCTTCATGCCATACTGCTGGTGGAACACCAGAAGGCGGAACACGCTTTGAATATCGATCCCTTGGGGACATTCGGATAAGCAATAGCCGCACCCCTGGCAGAAGGTGTAGCCTACCTCCTTCGCTCTCTCCTGGAGCTCTTTTACCTCACCTGGCTGCATCTTCTGAGGGATGTAGCCCAGAGGGACATCTTCCTCCACTTCCCCGATAGTCCCCATCCCCGGGATTACGGTAGTGATGTAGGGGTTGCTCAACACGAACCTCAACGATGCCTCAGCGGTGCTTGTCGCTTTGTCTTCCACGTTGAACTGCACCGCTTCAGGGGGCACTGCCAGGTAGCCGCCAACCAGGGGTTTCATCACGATTACGCCTACGTCAAGCTCTCTTGTCAGTGGGAAAAGCTCCCGGTCGCCATCGTCATTGGTCAGGTTATAGGTGGCGATGATGGCGTCGAACTCCCCGGTCTTTATCGCCTTAACCAGCACGTCGTTGCGATGTCCGCTGATGCCTAAATAGTCAACCTTACCAGCCGCTCTTGCCTCCTTCATCTCATCAAGCACGCCTGCCTTCAGGCGGTGCTCCAGTTCCTCCTCACTATCAACGCTGTGTACGAAGATGATGTCGATTTTGTCGACGGCGAGGCGGCGCAGGCTTTCCTCGATGCTCTCTTTGACCTCTTTCCCGGTTCGAAAGTGGCTCTTGGTCGAGATAACGACCTGTTCTCTAATTCCTTTGATCGCCTCACCAATCTTGTCCTCGCTGTCGCCATAGGAGCGGGCGGTATCGATGAAATTCACCCCCATCTCGATAGCTCGCCTCACTACTTTTACCGCCTCCTCCCTTGGCCGGTGCAGGATGGGTATGCCGCCAAACCCCACCACCGATGTCTCAAAGTTGGTGCGCCCCAACCTTCGCTTCAACACTGCCCATCATCCCTCTTTAATATAGCGCTTTCTTAATTCCTTGGATACCTCAGCGAGGAGTTCCAGTGCCACCTCTGCTGCTTCGGGGGAGGTCGGCCCCAGACCACAGGATGGGGTTACGAGGCACTGCTTTGTCTGTAAGCGAAAACTAACCCCCTTCCTATCAAGCTCTCCAATCCCCTCCTCAAGGCGGTCGACAAGGCTCTTGGCCGTCTCTCTAGGGATGTCCTTGTCACCGTTGGGGACGATGCCCCAGGACAGTATGCCGCCTCTATCGAGGAAGGCTTTAACCTCATCGGGATAGAGGGCGACTGTGTAGCCATAATTGTAGGCGTCGAAATTCAGGATGTCGAGGGAGGTTGAAAGCACCACTGACCAGTCGGTGTTGCCGCAGCAGTGGATACCCTTAAGACCGCTTATACCGGAGAAGACCTCTTCCAGAAGCTTAATCACCTGTTCCCGTGAGATGGAAACGAAAGCCGAGCCGAATGAGGTCATATATGGCTCATCGACGAAGATGATGGTATTGTGGGAGATAGTCTTAAGCTTCATCTCCTGCCAGGCAGCTTTCAGGCGCAGGTGTTTGGCCAGGGCATCGGCAAGGGTGTCATCATAGAGAATGGAGCGGCGTTCCTGGTCGGTGACAGTCAGCCCAAAGCTAATCGGTCCGGTCACCTGACCTTTGACGGCGAGAGGCGATAGCTTCGTATCAAAGAAAGCATAAAGCCCCGCCGCATAATCAGGGCTTATGCTGTATTCTTCAATCCTGTTATCCAGGTAAGAGGCGTATAGCTGCTCTAAAGGCTTATCCAGGTCCTTACTGCGGTCGACATAGATGTGGTCATCCTCGATGACCACACCAGGGAAACCCTCGCTGAACTGGGCGTACATGTTTTCCACGAAGGCCCTTTTGGGCAGTTGCGGCCAGGCCGGGATTTGGGGTAAAAACCTGGCAACTAAAGAGCATGCCTCGACAGGGTCGGTGTGGGGCATGCTCCCAACCGCCGTTGGCAGCCCGCTAAGCTCAAATCTAGTCATATTCTCCCCTACTTTTAAGAGTACTAGGCAGCATCCAACTGTCATTCTGACCTGAACACATTAGCCTCCTGTCATTCTGAGCGAAGCGAAGAATCTCAGTCAGATTCTTCGAGCCCCTTCGCTTCACTCAGAGTCCCTCAGAATGACAGGTAAGGAAAGGGCTCATGGTGACGAAACAAACCCTCCCTACTTCACATATTTTCCGATCAAGAGTGCTAGCTCTTGCTTCATGTTGTCAGATATTTTATCCGGAGCGGTGATGATGGCGTCCTTAAGCGCCTGAGCGCAACCGCATTCACGTTTCTGTGGTATTCGAGACACCGCCGTCCTGATGATTTTTTTCGCCCTGCTTACGTTTTGCTGCAGGTTGGCTATCACCATCTCTATGGTTACCGACTCCTCGGCTTCGTGCCAGCAGTCGTAGTCAGTGGCGCAGGCGACGGTGGCGTAGCATATCTCGGCCTCCCTTGCCAGCTTGGCCTCAGGGAGGGCGGTCATGCCGATAACGCTTGCCCCCCAGGAGCGGAAAAGGTTTGATTCCGCCTTGGTGGAGAAAAGTGGCCCCTCCATAACTACGTAGGTGCCTCCTTGGTGCACCCTCGCGCCGGTGTCCGTTGCCGCTCGATATAGGATGTCGCTGAGCACGGGGCAGAAGGGGTCGGCGAAGGTGACATGGGCCACCAGCCCACCACCGAAGAAGGTGTTTACCCTGCTCCTGGTGCGGTCGATAAGCTGGTCGGGGATGACCAGGTCCATGGGGCGTATCTCCTCTTTCAAACTGCCTACAGCGCTTATGGAGATGATCCACTCCACGCCTAACGACTTGAGGGCATAGATATTAGCCTGGGATGGGACCTCGGTGGGCATTATGTAGTGGCCTCTGCCGAGCCGGGGGAGAAAGGCGAG
>CAZYLE010000171.1:0-4122 GCA_964648675.1 uncultured Dehalococcoidales bacterium | reverse complement strand
CCATCAGCAAGGATGTCAGAGCAGTCCTCACCGGGCACTGCGGCCCGGCTGCTAAAGGGCAGTTTAAGACAAACGGAATAGAAGTCTACTCTGGACTCAGCGGTAAGGTCAAAGACGTTCTGGAGAAGTACAGGAAAGGTGACCTCAAGGAGAGCGCAGCCGAGGTTGAAGCGATAGCAAGCGGAGCTAAGCTTAGCAGAGACGCCGTCGTCTACGCACTAAACCGTTCTGCCAGGCAGTTTGCCATGATTCTACCTATACTGATTGGTGTGGTGCTGCTAATAGGGTTGTTCAATGGATTTGTGTCAAAGGATTTCCTGTTTTCCATTTTCTCAGGCAACCCGATATTTGACACTCTCGTTGGAGCGTGCTTTGGCAGCATATTCGCCGGCAACCCCATAAACAGTTATGTAATCGGTGGGGAGCTGCTCGGTTACGGTGTCAGCTTGTTCGCTGTAACCGCCCTAATCATCGCCTGGGTGAGTGTGGGAATCATACAGTTGCCCGCTGAGATAGCTGGCTTGGGCTGGAAATTCGCCCTGGCAAGAAATGGCCTTTCCTTTGTTATGGCGATAGGAATAGCCATTCTCACTGTAGTACTCATAGACCTGATTTCGAGATAAGCCCGATGACGAAGAATAGAGTTCAGGGATTAATACGGAAAATACGCGTGCTGCGAGTGCTTCTGTTTCCAGCTTCCGTGCTTGTGCTCTACGGGATTCTCCTCGCTATTTTCCCCGACAGGACTTCTGTAGCACTCAATAGCAGTGGCAGCATCTTTGTTAGCATGCTTATACCCCTAGCTCTGGTTTTTCTCCTCATGCTAGTTTTAAATCTCTTCCTAAAGCCAGCGCACATTGTAAGGTTCCTTGGTAAAGGAGCTGGTATCAAGGGCATATTGCTCTCAGCCGCAGGAGGGATCATATCTACTGGGCCAATCTATGCGTGGTATCCTCTACTCAAGGAGTTGCGGCAAAAGGGGGCGGGGAACTCAATGCTGGCCATTTTCCTGGGCAATAGAGCGGTCAAACCATTCCTCTTACCCATAATGATTTCATACTTCGGCTGGATATTTGTCTTGATACTCACTGTGCTCAACATCATAGGTTCAGTTGCTGTCGGATATTCTGTAGATGCCATGGTAAGGGAGGAAACCGGCTCGCCATCGGATCGCGACTCAGCAGGTACATGACCGCTTCTTGAACCTGCAAGATGGGTTGAAGGCCAACCTTGATTTAACGTCTACCACTATTGAAGTGTCCTCAACGCATTGTTAAAATTGGTCATCAGCAATGCTGGAGCATACTTTTGAAGGTTGAATCGTCAAATCCGGTGAACTACCTTTTCTATCCTGACTCCGTCGCCGTAATCGGCGCTTCTCCCAATCCCACCAAGTGGGGATTTCGCATATTCAACAGGCTTATTAGCTCCTGCCCAAAGTCAACGGTATACCCGGTTAACCGCGGTGCAGACAACATTCTGGGGCATAAGGCCTACCCAAACCTGCTGCAAATACCCGGCCCCATTGACCTGGCAGTTATCGTTGTACCTGAGAATTCGGTGCCTACAGTGGTGCAAGAATGTGTGGACAAGGGGGTTAAAGCCGCCATCATTATCACCGCCGGCTTCAAGGAGACAGGGGTGGAAGGGGCACGCCTTGAATCTGAGGTCTTGAATATAGCAAGAAGGGGAGGCCTGCGCCTCGTTGGCCCTAATTGCAACGGACATTTCAATACCACGATAGACCTTTTCACCACAGGCCCTCGCCGCATACGCCCGGGCCCTTTGGCTCTCATATCGCAGAGCGGCAACTTCGGGACATACATCCTGGAACGTGGCATCGAGAAAGGGACTGGTTTCAGCAAATATGTGAGCAGCGGTAACGAAGCCGACCTCACCATAGAGGACTACCTGGAATACCTCGCGGAAGACAAGGAAACAAAAGTGATATGTGCCTACATAGAGGGCATAAAAGATGGCAGGCGTTTTTTCGATATTGCCCGACATATCACTAAGAAGAAACCCGTAGTAGTTATGAAGGTAGGGAGAACATCTGAGGCTGCCCGGGCGGTTCTTTCCCACACTGGTTCGCTTGCTGGTTCGGACGCCGTCCACGATGCAGTATTTCGCCAATGCGGGGTCATCAGGGTGGACGAGGTGGATGAACTGCTCAATGTAGCACTGGCGCTGGTAAGACAGCCCCTTCCGCGAGGGAAGAGGGTCGGCATTGTGACCACGGGGGGTGGCTTCGGGGTCGTGGCCACCGATGCATGCCGACGTCACGGCCTGGAAGTGCCGCCTTTGCGGGAGGAGACGATACAAGCCCTGAACAAATACCTTCCCCCTCGCTGGTCGCACTCAAACCCGGTTGACATGGCGGGCAGTTATGAGGGCTCCTACGGCTGTATGGGCAATCTACTAAAGGCTGACAACATCGACGCTGTCATCGCCGTTGGCAGCCTTGGCGTTTCGGCGGACTTCCTTGATCATTCCACGGCAACGGTAGGGATCGACACTAAGGAATACGTAAGGATGATGATAGAGACTGAACTCCGCTTCGTGGACGGCCTTATCGAGAGGATCGATAGGCATCAAAAGCCCCTGATTATAACCAGCACGGCGGGCGGAGTGGGTGGCGTCAAACCACCAGCACTGGTTAAGCTTGAGGAAAATGGTATATACTCTTATCGAACACCCGAGGAAGGGTCAAAGGTGATTTCCTACCTGGTCAGATATGCTGAATACCTCGGCTTGACTAATTAGCTTCACAGGCGCTTTTCAACAGGATTCTTCACCAGCAAACCATCCAATAAAGCGGCAATATTACTGCTCAGGTATTGACTTTCATGCGCGCTGTCGCTATAGAGGTGTAGAGGACGTACAAACCTACTCAAACTATTTAGATAGGCTTTCTACCGGGAAATGTGAAGCAACCATAATGAACGTTGATAGCGCTTTATCCAGTTGGCATATGCCAGAGCTGCCCCAGGAATTGAGGAGGGCTGCCATCCAAATGCCCGATCTCGATGCAGTTAGACATCTCATCGGTCAAAGGCTCGCCGAAGCTCACGACGCAGAGGAAACAAGCGCAATCCAGATAATGATATCGGATTGGCTCTATGACCTGGTGCGAAGCAATATCAAACGAGGGCGGGCCTTTGAGCTGGATGAGGTGCTATCTACCGGGCGTGCCGATTGTCTAGGCTATACCAAGCTGTTCTCAGCCCTCGGCCCCAGATGCAGCTTGGAGTTAGGCATTGTAGAGGTGCTGGTAGATAACGCCGGGCGCCATGTTCCACACCATGTGAACCTTTTAAACCTCGCCAATGGAGCATATCGCTTCATAGACGCGTGGTATGGCTCGAGCAGCATACGCCATCGGCGAATAGGAGCCCTGGCTGATGGAGCGCCCAGAGACATAGACGAAGAGGAACTCAGCGGTATACGAGACCTCAGAGGGCTGCCTGACCACTGCATTGATGCGATAACCTTTTATATAAAGGGAAACAGGTTCTTAGAAAGAGGTGAGCCTGACGAAGCGATAAAGTATTACTCCGAAGCAATACAGTTGTATCCCAATAATACCAGGGCATTCTATAACCGGGCGCTGGCCTATGATAGAAAAGGTAATACGGAAGAGGCCAAAATGGACTATGCTCAGGCACTCAAGGATGAGTCCAGTATTATCAGGGTACTGGCTACAATTGAAGAGCTCGAGGGTCTGATAAAGCTGGACGAAAAGGGCATTGGTGAACTGGAACAAGATATCTACCTCTGGCACGAGGGGTTTAAGACTGGAGAGCACGCCACATATGAGGAAATTGGTCGGAGGTACAGGATTTCCCCAGAGGAAGTGGAGAGGATAGTATCAAGGGTGGAAAGTCTGTGTATCCGATAGATATACACCACCCGCCGGCGATACACCCGAAGCGCGAAGGTACAGCGGCAAATCCAACTAGACACAAAAAAGCCAGCGGCGCACCCCATGAAGTAGGCGCCGTAGAGAACGTTCCCGCCATATGCCAGTCGCAGTGGGATTGGCAATTTCAGGTAGCCTCAAGCGCTCCCAGCTTCCAACAGGCAATCAGTTGTGTAGAAAAGCACACAGGATTTGCGCCCCCG
>CAZYLE010000170.1:0-4134 GCA_964648675.1 uncultured Dehalococcoidales bacterium | reverse complement strand
TCCTGGATGTAAGTGGCTGAGAGGGTGTTTTGGCCTTTTCCGAGATATCGCCCGCGAGCGGGGGATTCCGGTAATGATCTATGATGTTGACCTATTCGATCCGAGGTTGACCTCCGGCGAACAGTCCAGAGCCAGGATAGAGGAGTTTCTCACCAGTGTCGTTTTCAAGTGAGAATGTCATCCTAATTGTTCACTGAATTTGTCACCTTCTACTGATCTGGGCCCCGAATAAGGTGTGCGCCAACGGTGATTTGGCCAGTTCTGGTGCAGAGGGTAAGCTTTCGCGGCAGAGTTTTCTTTGCGGTGGTGATTGCTTACTGAATCGGCGGCCTTGAAAGTCGTGTAGCCGGCTCCTGATGACAGAAACATAACCGATCATGACCTGGCGGGCAAGCTGATATGTGATGTTAAACATACGTTGCCCAGTATAGCCGTTATGTAAATGGCCACGAACTTCGGTCTATCGACGTCGTATCCTCAATGCTTTACTGCTTGCCTGGATGTACAGATACCTGCTTTACAGCGCGTGGGAAACGCTTCATACAAGCCTTAAGGGAGTCCACAGGATAATGCCCTGGTTTTACAAAATAAGCAAATTTCGGACATAATAATTTAAAATTATATACAAATTTGACCATGTTTGAGGAGGGATGATACAATAGTAAGGAGCGGTTTTGACCTGTTGCTCTCTTGATGGCAGCAATTTTTCACCAATCAATCCCTAAAAGGAGGAGGTAGACACTGTATGACAGCACTGGAGGAATTGAGACAGCCGGCTGCGACCCTTACCAATCCCTACATTAAGCGCTGGAAGGAGAAGGGTGGTAAGGTTATGGGCTACTACTGTACCTATGTTCCGATTGAGATTATCCACGCTGCCGGCATGCTCCCGTATAGGATTAGGGCCACAGGCAGCACGAGTTCGGACTTGGGTGATGTTTACACGTATCGTACGATGTGTACTTACTGTCGCCACTCCCTCGACCAAGCAATGAGGGGTGAGTATAAGTTCCTCGATGGGCTTGTTGCCTGCTATAGTTGTGATCATGTGCGCCGTCTATTCGACATCTGGAAAGCTGGCAAGGTCGAGTTTCCCTATTCTCCTTTCTATCTCCATTTCCTTAGTGTGCCGATAAAGGCTGAGGAGGAGAGTGAGGAGTGGATGGCAAGCGGATTGGAGAGGTTCGTGCGGAGCCTGGAGAATAACTTCCAGGTGAGAATCACCGATGAAGCCCTGCGCCAGAGTATTAAGGTCTACAACGAGAAGCGCAGTCTCCTTAAGAGCTTGTACGAACTGAGAAAGCAAGAGATCCCCCCGATTAGCGGCGCTGAGATTTTAGAGATTCTTATCGCCAGCACGTCGATGCCAGTTGAAGAATTCAACCAGCTATTAAGGGAAGCGCTGGAAGAGCTCAGAGGGCGAGACGGCTTTTCTGACTATAGAGCACGTTTGTTGCTCGGTGGTGGCGAGCTTGAGGACCCTGAATATGTGAAATTGATCGAAGACCTTGGCGGGCTGGTGGTTACCGATTTTCTATGTTTTGGGATTAGAGACTTCTGGGATTTGGTTGATGAGGATGCTGAGCCGATACCGGCTCTGGCAAAGCGTTACCTCGAACGCGTTTCCTGTCCTCGCATGATCGACCATCCTCGAAGGCAGCAGTTCCTCATGGATTTGGTAAAGGAGTACAAGGTCGACGGGATAATAATTCAGCGGATGAAGTATTGTGATATTTGGGGTGGTGAGGGTGCAATGATGGAATGGGATATGAAAAAGGAGAGCAGCCCCACACCGTACATGGTGCTCGAAAGGGAATATCTGATGGGCGCTGTTGGGCAGATGCGAACCCGGGTGCAAGCATTCTTGGAGACAATTGGGAGGTAATATAGTGGCAGACAAGCTTCAAATACACCGTAATGTATATGAAATGCTTAAGGGAGCAGAAGGCAGTGGTCCGAGGCTGATAGCCAACTGGCTGGGAGGGGTCTTAGATGCGGCGGATAAAGGGAAGCCGATAGCGTATCATCCATTTACCACGTTTTCTGAAATTATGGTTGCTCTGGGTGTGCAACCCATCTGTTGTGAGGCCTGGGATATAGTTGGGCTACAGGTGGACCCAGATCATGCTATCAAGAGCATTGATGCTGCTCACGAAGCCGGGATCCCTCCCGATCTGTGCTCTTTTGATAAGGCGATAATCGGGAGTGTAATAAGAGGGACAATGCCGCCACCGTCAATGATCGCGCAAGCAGGTATGCCCTGCCAGAATGCCTATGTCACCTACCAGGCTGTATCAGCTCTTACAGGGGCTCCTCTGTATGTTTGTGATCAGCCCTATGATATGGATGAAGAAGGTGCCTTGGAGCACTGGGTAAAACAGTACAAAGGTATGATTTCATTTCTCGAAGAGCACAGCGGCAAGAAGATGGATTACGACCGGCTCAGGGAGGTGGTGGAGGAAAGTAATCGCTGTGTTGAGTACTGGCTTGAAGCAACGGAGCTATTGAAACTAAGACCGGCGCCTCGTAGCGGCCCATTGTCGCAAGGCACTCTTGCCGGCATGATGGGATTTGGAACCCCTGAAGGCACCGCAGCTATGAAAGCCCTCCTCGATGAATTAAAAGATAAGGTAGCCAAAGGGGAAACGGCAGTTCCCGATGAACGAGCAAGAGTGATTTGGTTCCATTTCCAGGTGTTCTGGGATAATGCGTTGATGAGTTTCATGAATGAGATGGGAGCAGTGGTTCCTTATGTGATTTTTGATGATTTCCGCGTGGAGCCAATAGATACCTCTACACCAGAGAAGATGATAAGAGGTATGGCCTGGAGGGCATCACAGACTCCCATGGGGAAACTGGGGCGGGGCGCATTTGACGCTTATATCGTCGACTTGCTGTATGCGGTTGATGAGTGGAAGGGGGACTGCGTTATCCTCGGTGCCCATCCTGGTTGTAAGTGGCTCACTGGAGCCTATGGCCTGATCAGGGATGCTTGTCGTGAGCATGGGACTCCTTTATTGCTCTACGATGTTGATCTGGTTGACAGAAGGATAACCTCGGCCGAGGAGTCTCGGACGAGGATAGAGCAATTTCTTACCACGGTTATTGATCGCCAAAAATAGAAAGGGGTTATGTTAAATGATTGTTGCTGGTTGCGATGTCGGCTCCACCACAGGTAAGGCCGTTATCATGAAAAATAGTACGATTGTTTCTTACACCATTATTTCTTGTAAGCCAAGGCCTGAGGAGACAGCCCGCATCGCTATAAGTGAAGCGATGGAGAAGGTCGGTATCTCTTCGCTGGAAGAGCTGGACTACATTGTGGGTACCGGATACGGGAGGATGAAGATTCCTTTCGCCAACGAAAATATCTCGGAGATAACCTGTCACGGTGTAGGAGCGTACTGGCTATCTCCCTCAGTAAGGACCATCATCGACATCGGTGGCCAGGATTTGAAGGTCATAGGACTTGACGACAGCGGCAAAGTGGCTGAGTTCGTTATGAATGACAAATGCGCTGCTGGGACAGGAAGATATCTGGAGAACCAGGCTCGGGCTCTGGAATTAACCCTGGAGGAATTGGCGACCATATCGCTGAAAGCTAAAAAAGAGTTGGTCATAAGCAGTCAGTGCAGCGTATTCGCCGAGTCCGAGGTCATAACCCTGGTCAATGAAGGCGAGGAATTGGCTGATATCGCCAATGCGATCCATACCTCGATAGCGAGCAGACTGCTGACTTTGGTGAGGAGGGTTGGGGCAAGAAAAGACGTTACCATCGCTGGCGGCTGTGCTAAGAACGCTGGGCTGATCGATGTTCTGGAAAAGGGCTTAGGTGGTGATGTAGTGAGACTTTCCGAAGACCCGCAGATTATAGGAGCCCTTGGAGGAGCGTTATTAGCCGCGGAGAGGTTGAAGAAGAACGCTTCAGCAAAGGAGAGGTAAGCCTCGGTTGAATAGAGAGATCGTAAAGATAGCTAAGTGAGGCTAATGGGCAGGGTAACGGTAGTGCTTATCATAGGGATGGGGCGGGTGATATGAAGGCATACGAGATACACCTCAGTAGGGTCAGGGAATACATATAGGGAAAGAAAAGGCAGGGGAAGCAGTTCAGAGAGATGCAGTGTGATACATCTG
>CAZYLE010000169.1:0-4149 GCA_964648675.1 uncultured Dehalococcoidales bacterium | reverse complement strand
GGGCGGGGCCGGGGCATGCCCCGTCGGCTCTCGATGGAAGCCATGAGGGCGGTCTCTTCACCGCAGACGAATGACCCGGCGCCTTCCTTAACGTGCACCGTAAAATCGAATCCTGAGCCAAGAATATCCTTGCCAAGGAAGCCCCTCTCCTGGGCTTGCTCCAACGCAATGTGAATTCGCTTCACCGCCAGGGGATACTCGGCGCGGACATAGATATAGCCCTCGCTGGCACCGATGGCGTAACCGGCGATGGTCAGACCCTCAATAATGGCATTCGGGTCAGCCTCCAGTATGGAGCGGTCCATGAAGGCGCCGGGGTCACCTTCATCGGCATTGCAGATAACATACTTCTGGTCTCCCGGCTCAACGCGGCACAACTCCCACTTGCGGCCGGTGGGGAACCCCGCACCACCACGCCCGCGTAGCCCAGCCGTCTTCACCTCCTCTATAACCTGCTCGGGAGTCATCTCCAAAAGGGCCTTTCTCAGCGCTCGATAGCCTCCCTGCTCAATATAGTGGTCGATGTTCTCTGGATTGATATGTCCACAGTTACGCAATATAACGCGCTGCTGTTTCTTATAGAAGTTCATATCTGAATAGAGTGATATCGCTTCGCCGGTTACCGGGTCACGATAGAAAAGTCGCTTCACTGGCTTGCCATCACGAAGGTGGGAACTTACAATCTCAGGTGCGTCCTCAGCTTGAACATGGGTATAGAAGATGCCCTCAGGTTCGATAACTACATTTGGACCCTGCTCACAGAAACCGTGGCAGCCAGTAAAATCAACCTCAACATCTTTTAGCCCCAGCCGTGATATTTCTGCCTTCAGTGCATCATAGACGGGGCCAGACCCACTTGAGAGGCATCCCGTTCCCTGGCAAACGAAAATGGTGCGACGATTTTGCATACTACCTCCCACGCTCCTTGAACAATTGATCTATTTTTTTGGGGTTCATGTGACCGTGGACCTGGTCGTTGATAACCATATTGGGTGCCAGGGCGCAAACGCCGATGCAGGCAACGGTCTCCAGGGTATATTCCAGGTCGGGGGTGGTTTCACCCTCCTCTACCCCCAGATGCTGCTTCACCAATTTGAGTATTGTCTTCCCTCCCCGCACGTGGCAGGCTGTTCCCCGACACACCCTGACTACCTGCCTGCCTCGCGGTTCGGTATAAAGCTGCTCATAGAAGGAAATAACCCCTTGTACCTGGCTGGGGAAGAGTCCCAGCCCTTTGGCTATAATCGGTATAGACTGGGGAGGGATAAATCCAACCTCGTTTTGGATTCTATGCACCAGTGGAATCAGCGCCCATTTCTGCTGGCTGTACTCATCTACAATTTGCTTTACTTTTCCCAGGTCAACTTCTACAGCTACCTTGGATTTGTCCGCCATGTCATACCCTTTCTATCCTTACATTACATAATTTGAGCGAGGGCGTTTTCGACTCTGGGTTTAGGGCGATGTTGAATAGTCTGGTGGCGGGGCTTTCGGGGAACGAGGAAGGCAGGAAAACCGTTCCTTCGGGGAGTGTGTCAGTAATCCTGGCTGTGGTGGTTAGTTCGGCCACAGGCGAAATAACCGTGACTTCATCGCCGTGTTTGATTCCCAGCTTATCGGCATCGGACTCGCCAATTTCCAGAAAAGCATGTGGGGAGAATTTCTTCAGCCGCCACGCCCTTGAGCTTCTGGTGCCACTGCCGAAATGCTGAAGTACGGTTCCGGTGAGCAGAGCAAAAGGATAGTCTTCTTTTAACTCTTCTGCCTGTTCTGTATATTCAACCGGCGAAAAGCGAGCAAATCCGGTCAAGAATTGCCCGCCGGAAATGCGCCTGGCTTCCAAGTGTTTGCCATCCATCTCGCCCGGGTGTAGGCTCTTCGTCTCCAGGTCTGCATAGGTAATCCCTTCATATAGCGGAACCAGCGTTCCTATCTCATCCATAACTTGCTGCGGTGAGTTATATGGCAGCGGACACTCCATCTCCTCGGCGAGGTGAAGGACTATCTCCCAGTCTGGTAGGCTTTCACCGGGAGGTTCAACTGCCTTCCGCACCCTGGTTACCCTTCCTTCGAAGTTAGTGAAAGTCCCCTCCTTTTCGGCAAAGCTGGCCGCAGGCAAAACCACATTTGCCAGTTCAGCCGTTTCGGTAAGGAACATATCCTGCACCACAAGGAAATCAAGAGAGGCCAGCGCATCAGTAACCACACTCGACTGCGGGAAGCTCAAAGCTGGATTTTCTCCCACAATATACAGAGCCTTTATTTCTCCTTCTTTGGCCAGTTCCATAACCTCGACAGCGGTCAGCCCATGGTTAACTGGCAGGTTCACCTTCCAGCTTTCTTCGAACTTGCCCCTTGCCTGGTCATCGGCCATGCTCTGATAGCCAGGGAGGAAATTGGGCAATGCCCCCATATCGCAGGCGCCCTGACCATTGTTCTCCTTTTGCAGGGCGTAGATGCCTCCTGCTCTGTGCCCGATGTTTCCGGTTAGTAGCGCTAGGTTGGCTACAGCCTTTACACTGTCGATCCCAGTCATGTGCTGCGTGATCCCGGTGCCATAGACAATCGCTGCCTGACCTGCCGTAGCGTACAGTCGGGCGGCGGCGCGGATTTCCTCGCTGGGAACACTGGTGATGGCCTCTGCATCCTCGGGGGAGTATGCTTTCAGCACCTTGGTCAAATCCTCAAAGCCGTCTGTTTTACGGGTAACGAATTCCTCATCGATTAGGCCTTCATCGATGGTCACCTTCGCCATGCTGTTTAGCAGAGCTACATCACTGCCGACCCTGGGGCGCAGCCACAAGTGGGCGAATGCATAGAGCTTGGTCTGCCGAGGGTCGATCAGGATCAACTTAGCACCTTGGTATTTAACGGCACGCTTGATAGCATAGCCGACGACAGGGGCTGAGGATTCAAGGTCGGCTCCGATGACAATTATTACCTCTGATTGCTCCAGGGCACGCAGATGGTTTGTAGAACCGAGGAATCCAGTGGAGGGACCAAGGCCTATTCGGGTGGCAGGGTTATATAGACGACTGCCGTTATCGATATTATTAGTCTCCAGCACACACCTGGCGAATCTTTGCAGGAGGTAGTTCTCTTCGTTGGTGCACTTCGATGAACCGAGAACAGCCAGGCTGTTGGGACCATGTCCATCCTTTATGCGGTTGAATTCTTTGGCTATTAGTTCCAAGGCCTGTTCCCAGGATACCTCCTCAAAACCATCATTCCCCTTGACCAACGGTTTGGTTAGCCTGTCTGGGCTGTGAATGAAGTCGTATCCGTAGCTTCCTCTGACGCAAAGCGCGCCATTATTTACCGCATCATCATTACCCGGTGTAGCCCGCACTACGTACTCATCCTTAACTTCCAGGGAAATACTGCAGCCACATCCGCAAAAAGGACACGTCGTCTGGACGGTGGTTCTGGTTGTCCCTCTGTATGATTTTTCCTTCTCCATCAGGGCACCTGTGGGACACATCGCGACACAGGTCCCGCAGAAGGTGCACTCGGAGGCCTCCAACGGCAAATCGCCCAGCGTTGCTGGTTTGGCGGAAAATCCGCGGTGAAAATAGTCAATAGCGCCTTCGACGACCAACTCCTGGCAAGCCCGAATACACTTGGCGCACAATATGCATTTACTGGTGTCCCTTTCGATGAACGGATTGACTTCCTCAATGACAGCCATCTGGGGAATCTTCTGAAAATCTAACAGTCCGATGTCCAGATCTGAGGCAAGCTGGCGCAGTTGGCAGCGGTTGCCCTTGTCACATACCATACAGGAATCGGGATGACTGGCAAGCACTAGCTTAACTATGTTTTTGCGATGCTCGGTGACCCGGGTAGAGTGGGTGTTGATTACCATGCCGGATGCGATAGGGGTAACGCAGGATGCCATAAGCCGTCCCGATGCTTCATCTTCCACCAGGCAGACGCGGCAAGCACCACTTGAGACTAGATGGGGGTCGTAACAGAGTGTGGGAATATCTACACCTGATTCACGTGCCAACTCCAGGATGGTCATTCCTGGGTAACCACTAACCTCGCGTCCATTAAGGGTTATAGTTATTGGCTGCAATCCTTAACCTGCCCCCTTCTTTTAAGCTCTATCTTAGAATTGAGGTAAGTTGAATCAGATGCTCCAGACAG